>JACMKO010000012.1 GCA_014380065.1 Leptolyngbya sp. ES-bin-22
GCAGTGGGCAGCGATGAATGTTAGCAAAAAAGTGCGCGAGCACGGCAGAACGATTCCCGATCGTAATGACGAGTACTTCCTCTATCAGACCTTAATTGGTTCATTCCCCTTTACGGACGCAGAGTTTCCTGAATTCGTCGATCGACTTAAAGATTATGTCATTAAGGCAGTGCGAGAGGCAAAGGTTCACACTGCCTGGTTGCGACCTGATAGTGACTATGAGAATGGGTTTAGCACCTTTGTCGAAACGCTCTTAAAAGCGCCCGATGCGAGTGAGTTCTTAAGCAAATTTAGACCGTTTCAAGCAAAGATCGCAGAGTACGGCATCCTCAATTCGCTGTCACAAGTGCTGTTAAAAAATACTGCTCCTGGAGTGCCCGATTTATATCAGGGCGATGAATTCTGGAACTTGAGCTTTGTTGATCCTGATAACCGTCGTTCAGTTGACTACGAGCAACGAATGAATGCACTGAAGCAGCTTAAAGCACGATTGCCTCATGAAATGCTTACATTAATTGATCATCTCTTTGAAACGAGAGCCACTGGCACCATTAAGTTGTTTTTGACCTATCAGTTGTTGCAAGCTAGAAAAACCTTGGTTGACCTGTTTCAGCAAGGGGATTATCAACCCTTGGAGGTTGTAGGCGAGTTGCAGCAGCATATGGTTGCCTTTGCCCGCACTTACAAAGGTCAGATGGCGATCGCGATCGCACCGCGCTTTTTTACAACATTGGTGCAGCCTGGAGAACGCCCGCTTGGAGCGGCAGTTTGGAAGGATACGCAGATCGTTCTGCCTGTGGGTTCACCATCCACCTGGACAAACGCCATTACGGCTCAGTCAATGCAAAGCCAAGAGTCGATCGCGGTTGGCGGCGCACTTCAGCATTTTCCCGTTGCCCTTCTGGTAAGTCGTTGAACGCTACAGCGTATAGAGCAACAGCAGCACCAGACAGGCATAGAGCAGCCAGGAAATGACTAAAGGTACACTCAGTAGCGAGGAGAAGAAGGACGTGGCGAGGATGCCGATGCCGATGAGGGCGATCGCGATTGTGCCCCAAATTGCCCAGCATAACTTCGCCGCCATTGCCACAAAACCGGACTGTTGCTCCACCAGCAGACGATCGTCCCGCACAATTTCGCCAGTTAGCGCAAAACGTGCCAGCGAGTCATGGTTTTGTGGCTGAATCGCGGCACCGTGTCCGCCTTTGAAAAAAGACTTCCCCGTGTTCTTCCTGCCTTCTTCCTTTGTAAAGCCGTTATGTCCTGCGGTACCCAGATCACTGAAGTCTAGAAGTTCAAAAAAACCGGGAAAAACGCCGACGATCCAATCCGCAGAGGCAACATCATTGCGGATCGACTGGACGCGCCCCTGATGACGCACTAAATCATTCCAGTCATAGTCGGCACGGACAACGCTGCCCGCGAAGGCGATGCGATCCATTGTGCAGGCTTTGTAGCGCTTGAGGGCACTGGCGATTAAGTAAGTGCCGTTACTATGACCGATGTAACTCAGCGCTGCGTTTGGATAGCGGGCGATCGCCTCCGTATACTCATCCATAAACCAGCGCACATTCTTCTGCCGTGCGCCCAGCAGCAAAAACCGGAGCATCGGAAAATAGCCATAGCTCCCAACGCTCACATGGGCTGTTTGGCTTTGCGCTTTGATGGCTTGCCCCAGCGCATTTGTCCACAACCCTGTATCGCGGATGCCATGCATGATAAAGACAATCTGGTCTTTGGATGGATCAACCGTTGTATTGGGAATCATGTCACCCTCGATCGCGTCAAAGGGTGTTACCAGTGCGTAGCGAAACCGCTGTCTTCGATGCGCCCCAATCTCTGGCTCTTGAAAGCGCACGATCGAGCCATGCCCTGTGTCGTTGACTTTGAGATACTTGAAATTGCGATCGGTTGCTACATCAACGTTGTCGTTTTCAGTCACCACATCATCAAAATCACCCAGCAGTTGAATCGTCTGTGGCAATTCCACTGTAGTACCTTGACTCAGCCGAATCCATTCAATGCGTAGATTGGTAATAAAGGGGCTGCCCTGCCGCAAACTGCGAATAAATTTGCCAGAGTGAGTGAGCGACAGGATGGCGCAGCCCAGCTTCTGAGCTTGAAATTTGACCCAGCTCATATCTTCAGGCTGCTTCTCCAGCGAGAACCCTCGATTAATGCCAGCCATTAAGATCAGGCGATCGACTTTTGTTGCCCATACACGCGGCTGCGTCTTGCCCATTTCCACATGGTCGCTGTCGTAACCCATCGCAATCACATAGGCTTTGCGGAGTAGCAGCGCCCCGGCACTGTGTCCAATCAGACGAATGCGATCGTATGGCTTTCCGTCTGGGCGCTTGGCGCGTAGAGCGACCGCATCGCCAATATATTGCACCAACTGCTCCGCAACTTTTTGGGGGCTTGTATTGGCGAACAGTCCAGCCAGGTAGGCTGGCACCATCAGATCAGCGTTTGGTAAAGACTCTTTCACGGTCGATCGCACATCGTCTAAATGTTTGGGTGTATGCGTATACCCATGCAGCAAGACCACCAGTTCGCTGGAATTGCCATTCTGCTCACAGTCTGTCTTTGTTAGGGTTCTTCTCGTTCTCTTTGGCATTTTGTCTTGATGATTCGGTGCTCAACTACCAGCAACCTGTTCGCATGGATTTTATGTCGCAGGGATTTTATCTTGGCACAGTGATCATTGTCTGGCTGATTATGTCATGCCGCGACACAATCAACTGTCAGCTTTGACCAAGTGAGGCATTAATGGTTCATGTGTACTAAATTAATCTGATATATTGATGACTATTGGTTGCTTCGTTGACAAACAACCCGTATCATTTGCCTACATCGCCTGTGTGGCTGAGGACATCCTATGAGCGTTGAGCAGACGAGCCAGTTAATTCAGCTAATTCTCAACTCAGTACTAATGACAGTGGCTTGCGCGCTGTTGTTGAGTCGCATTAGTACACGCCAAACCGCTCTTGAGGAGAGCCTGTACGCGGCTAACCGCCAGTGTATCGAGCTACTTGGTGTGGGCAGTGAGCATTGGCGTGATGGCGTTGGAGGTGATCGCGCGACTAACCGTGTGCTGCAAGCGAAGAAGCACCTGCGTCAATTGCAGTACCGCTACAAAGTGCTGCGGTATGGCGTTTTGGCGAATGTGTATGCATTACTATGCGCGATCGGAAGCACCCTGGCTCTGGCGCTGAGAACCTTAATTAACCTGGAGTGGCTGGTGCCCATCTCGCTAGGGCTGTTTGTATTCGGTGTCACGCTGCTGCTGCTGGGAGTGGGGTTAACGCTGATTGACCTCCACACAGCCGATCGCTCGTTGTGGGACGAAATCACCAGTCTGCTTAATCCTGTGAGAGCAGACGATAAGCTTAGAGCCGATTGGCAACAGCGGTCTAAAATTGCCGATCGCTTCATGCGAGGACAGGCGGCAAAGATGAGACCGTCTTCAAAGGCGAGGGTGTCGTAAAGCGCCAGGTTCCTTTTAGCAGTCATGGCTGCGGTGCAACGACCGTGATGCAGTTGGCGGCACGATCGTACACAATCCACCCCGTTGTCTTATCCAAACTTGTCTCGTCTAGCTTGGTAGAAACCTCGGCAACATTAAAGTACACCTTGCCAGCGTCCCGTTCCTCAACGGCAAAGTCAGCGTTTTGTGCGTAGATAACCTTAAAGCCACGATCGCGTAAGCAGTACATTGCCCAACCCTTCAGCGACTGCTGCTCAGGCTTAAACGGAATGGGTGGCTGATTGAACAACGCTTCGATCGCGGCAATAAATGACATCAGTTGATAAAGTGGATGGCTGGAGATTATTGATTATAAATCGAAAGCCCTCATCTCCCCCAGCCCCCATTCAGCCTCTAACGCGTCTCCGGCTTATAATCTCGTAGCATCAGCGCTTCGACGGCTGCCTGTGGAGTGATGTCGCCGTTGAGGAGACGATCGACCTGATGTGAAATCGGTACGGCGATGTTTTGCTGCTGTGCCAGCTTCATCAACACTTGTGTGGTATTCACGCCCTCTGCGGTGCCCTGTAGTTGGGCGAGAACTTCAGCTAGCGGTTTACCCTGAGCCAGCCCATAGCCAACCTGATAATTGCGGCTGAGGGCGCTGTTGCAGGTCGCCAGCAAATCACCCAAACCCGATAAGCCATAAAAGGTTTCTGGTTTCGCGCCCCAATGCGTGCCGACACGAATGATTTCGGCGAGTCCACGAGTCATCAGGGCAGCTTTGGCATTTGTGCCCAATTGCAGCCCGTCACAGGACCCTACCGCGATCGCAATCACGTTTTTGAGCGTCCCCCCCAGCTCCACTCCCAACAGATCTGGATTGGTATAGACGCGAAACGAGTTGGAAGACAGCATGGCTTGCACCGTCTCTGCTGCTGCCAGATTATCGCTGGCAACCACAGTCGCGGCAGGCAATCCCTGTTGAATTTCTTGGGAGAGATTCGGTCCTGATAGGACGACAACCGGATGCCTTGGAAAGGCAGCTTGCCAGATTTGGGAGGGCAGCAGGGGCATATTTTCAACGCTAGTGTTCCACAACAGCCCTTTGGTTGCAGTCACGAAAATTGTCTGGGCGGCGATCGCCTCTTGTTGCACCAGTTCGACAACAGCGCTCACGCCCTTCATTGAGACCGCAGAGATCACAACATCGGCACCATCAAGGTATGGATGCATAGCATATTGACGCGACCACACACGAACGGTGTGACCGTGCGCTCGCGACACCATTGCTAAAGTGGTGCCCCAGGCTCCAGCACCAAGAATGACGATCGTGAGTTGTGGCATGAGATCAAACTAGCAGCTTTCAGGCTGTTTCAAGCCGCTACGCTTTGAAAAGCTGTAACCGTCCAGCCAATGAAGGCGTTGTGGGCTTACGGATTGCTAACTGCTGCCTGCTGAACGCTTTTTTGTCTTGGAAACCGTTCCATCAACGCCCTGACTTGCTCCGCATGATAAGAACTACGCGTTAGCGGCGAGGCAACCACTTGCAGAAAGCCCAGCGTTTCGCCGTATGCCTTCCAGGACTCGAACTGCTCTGGACGCACAAAATCGACTACGCCCAAATGTTTCTGGCTAGGCTGGAGGTATTGTCCGATCGTGAGGATGTCGCAGTCTACCGCTCGTAGATCGTGCATGACCTGCTTTACTTCGTCATCGGTTTCGCCCAAGCCTACCATGATGCCCGTTTTGGTATAGACCCACGGAGCCAAGTCACGCGATCGCTGCAATAATTCGAGCGATCGCGCGTAGCTACCTTGGGGACGCACTCGGCGATACAGGCGAGGCACCGTTTCCGTATTGTGATTCAACACGTCTGGGCGAGCTTGCAAGAGGGTTGGCAGCGCCTCCCAGTTGCCGCAAAGATCAGGAATCAGCACTTCGATCGTGGTTCCCGGCGAAACAGCACGGATGGCGTGGATGCAGCGATCGAACTGAGCCGCGCCACCATCAGGCAAATCATCTCGATTCACCGATGTCACAACGACATGGTTCAGCCGCATCCGGCGAACGGCTTCTGCTAGCCGCTCTGGTTCTAGCGGATCGAGCGGCTGCGGTTTTTTCTCAAAATCAATATCGCAGTAGGGGCAGGCACGGGTGCAAGCAGGTCCCATAATCAAAAACGTGGCAGTGCCATTGTTAAAGCACTCACCAATGTTGGGGCAGGAAGCCTCTTCACAGACGGTGTTTAGATCCAAGTCACGCAAGATCTCTTTAACGCTACCGACCCGCTCCCATTGCGGCGCTTTGACCCGTAACCACTCTGGTTTAACGACCACGCTTCATCCTAAGTAAAACAACTATTGTTCATCCTATCAGGCACAGGCGGGAAGGTCGAAGCGCTGCCAAGACCACACAGATTCGTTGCAATCAAGATCTTAAAGCAACGCGTTAAAGGGGACTGGTTTCTGGCGGCGAAACGTTGCCTGTCGCTGGGGCCGCTTTAGTTTGCTTAACACTCAGTGCAGCCTCTTTTTGATGCACTTTAGAGCTGGCTGGCTGGGTAGGTGAAGCCTTTGGCAGCGGCGCTACCGTTGCTGGCGACGAAGGAGCCACTGAACCTGCCGGCTGCGGCACCGCTTGATGCGAAACCCAGGCAATACTGCCCGCCATTAAAGCTGCATACCCCAGGTAAACGTGCGTCGAGTTTAAGCGCAAGCCAGACTGCCTATTGGATTGGTGCCACGAAGGTACAACAGCCGTTGCAGTATCGATCGCAGGTAAGGATGCTGCCATTTGATTGCCATCTAAGCCTAAAGCGTTGCCAACCTGTCGGATAAAACCCCGTAGATAGACATCTTCCGGCAGTCGTTCAATGTGCCCCGTTTCCAGCGCTTCTAGCTGATGTAAGGGAATCTGAGTCTTGATGTGTAAGTGGTAAGGAGACCACGATTTGTCTTGCCGCACTTGCCGAATCACCTGCCCCATCTCTTGCAGGCAAGCTTCACGCGCTTGCAGCGCTGCCTGCTTTGCCAGTTCTTTCTTGCTTGGTTTCTTGTGAGAAGTAGCGTTAAGCTGCTTTGCCACGTGTGGCGCGATCGGTGGATAAAGCGTGGTAAGCCCCTGCGTCAATCGGGGTGTTTGGTCTACTTGTGTAACGGAAGGTGCTGCGGGAAGGAGAAGACTGCGATCGCCGGGAACAGCAGCCAAACCGCTTGAGCTGTCCTGTGGCAGTGGTGCTGGTGGGTGAAGCGTGGGAGCAGAGGCTGGTAAGGCGCAGCTAGCAAATGCTGCTGCTTGCATGATGACCGAGGGCTTCTTACGTACCATTTTGCGTAGCGCCAGTCGAATGGCTTCTCTACCCACAGCCCTTACCATGCACTGCACCTGTCGATTCAAATCCTCTGGCAGCGCTTTCAGGCTTGAGAGCATCTGACCGTAAATTTCGCTGTGGTAAAGCTCAGCTTCAACCTGTCCCAAAATCGCCCGCAGTCCGTTGAGGGAAACTTCAGCGCTTCCTCCAGGAACACTCACACAGTAAGTAGACTCGTGTGCCAGCATGAATCGCCTCCCCTATCTAAAAACGTCCAGCACTCAACAGTTTGCACTGCAACCCAACGGTGGTTGATCCTGCGGCAACAAAACGAACCCCAAAAGCAGTTTGCAGTGAATTGTTAAACTGTCTTCATCACTTCATTCGGAGACTTCATACATGCTCCGGATGGATCGGTCGCAATTCCAAACAAAACGGTGACGCGATCGCGCCACCGTCAGCAGCAATAGCCATTGGTTGTGTCTCAATCGCAGCGACTATCTTTAGAGGCGCATTCTTGAGACAGGCAGCGCTCTAGCAGCGACACTTGATGAAAGTGGCAAAAGCGGCGTGGATTGAGAAAAACTCTAACGTTAGAATCAAAAACTGGCTGGTTGAGGAACTGCCAGAACGGAAACGTAAGCTTTGCGTGTCGTGAAGAAAACATAGGAAACATTCCAGATAACAAGGGCGGGAAACACTCATCGCAGGCACTCAAGGCACGGACTGGTATGCCACTACAACCATGCCAAAATCTTGAGCGAATCCCCTTGTGAGGATTGCGGAATCTTCCTTCATCGCTTTTTTAAATGTCTGTATTTCTATGGAGACGATCGCTCGACTTTACGGCTCACTTAGCTTGGCGATCGCGTGGGTCAGCAGTTGGTAAAAGCCGTCAGCTTCAATCGATTCAACGACGTTGGCGTTCGGTGGCTGGTTTGTGACGTGCCAGCGATCGACTACTGTGCGTCCCATTGTTAATTCGCTGGTCGTTTCGACTGCTACATAGGCTTGGTAGCTGGTAAAGAAGTCGGGCTGCAAAAGATAAGCAATCACACAGGGATCGTGAAGCGGTGGACCGGAAAACCCGTAGCGTTGCATATCGTAAACACCATAATGATCGAGTAAACCAACGGTGGCAGCACTGATGGGTGAGTTGATAGCACGTATAGCACGTAGCCGTTCTGGAGTCGCGATCGCCTGGTGTGTTACATCCAGGCTCACCATCGTTAAAGGAATGCCAGCGGTCAGTACAATCTGTGCCGCCTGAGGGTCAACGTAGAGATTAAATTCTGCTGACGGCGTAATATTGCCCTGAGTTAGTGCCCCACCCATCATCACAATTTCGTGAATGTGCTGGCAAATAGCAGGCTGCTTGACGATCGCGACGGCAAGGTTCGTGAGTGGTCCCAGTGTGGCAAGCGTAATGTTACCTGTCGATCGCGTAAATGTCTCGATCAAAAAATCAACCGCATGTTGCGATTGCAGCGGCATTTGCGGTTCTGGCAGGCTGATACCATCCAACCCCGTTTTGCCATGAACGTCTTCGGCAGTGATCAGCGGACGCAGCAACGGACGCGAACAGCCTGCATAGATGGGCAGATCGGCTCTGCCTGCCAGTTCACAAAGGCAACGAGCATTCTTCTGCGTCAAACTCAGCGGTACATTCCCAGCCACCGTCGTAATGCCTAAAACGTTGAGCTGTTCTGGGAACGCCAGCGCCAAAAACAGCGCGATCGCGTCATCAGCTCCCGGATCACAGTCAATAACGATAGCTTTAGCGACCATGTAGACAAGGTTTTATTTGGGTTGGAAGAAGGTGTTGCTGCTTGTTGAGGACGGTCAGGACACGGAGAACTCAACCTCCAAGCTGCAAGGCACACTCCTAAAGGCTCCGCATCCTCACATTTATCGCCGTCCCCTTTGAGCATAAGCGGGAACGACAGGGGACGATCGAGCACCTTTGGTCATTGATTGTTCAGAGGTAATAACCACTTCAACGGGCAATGCTGTTGAGTGGAAGCCAGTCGTGATCGACTGCAACGTCAGGAAGGAAACGCTCCACCCTGCCTGTTGTAAGGTCCAACTAGCCAGACTGCCCTCTTTGCTTGGGTTGGGATGGATGACCTGTGGCAGATAGGTCACGGCGATCGCGTCAAAACTCACTCCAGCTTCAGATAGCGCGCTCCGAATGTCATGCCAGCGCTCAATGGGCGCTTGGCAGCATTGCACATCATGGCTAATGAGCGTAGCGCCCAGTAAGCTCGTTAAGCGGGCACAAATTTCCTCAAGTCGGGCGCAATCACCCCGCAGCAGCATCGCTTCCTCTGCCAAGAGCGCTCCGTGAACTTCGGGCACCCAGAGTTCAAAGCAGGTATAGGCATCAAGGGGGATAGTGGTGAGCTTGAGGTTAGACGGCAGTCCCAAAGGATTAGGCGCAACCGCAAGTGCAACTGGAATGAAGGATTCATGCATAAGCGTACAGTTCCTTCAGCTAACTCGAAGGGATGAGTGATACAGTAAATTGACACAGGTTTTGGGCGATCGCAAGTGGCTTAAGCCCCTCTTAGGGAGAGATACTGCTTGCTTTGAGCGAATCACTTTAGAGGATAGCTGAGCAGTGCTCGACCTTCCGGCATGGCTCCGCTAGTGTCTTTGTCGCCGCAGCCTCCAGTTGCCAGTGTAGAAAATCATGCTTTTCAGATATTCTCTGGGGGCAAGCCCCACAGCCTTACCCTCCCTAAGATGGCTCTTACTAGCGACTCTTTTGTACTGCAACGGTAAAAAGAGAGTGAAGCAAGAATGAAGTCTGCTTGAAAGCCGCTTGAATCGATGCTGCTACTAACGCTTTTGCCAATGAGATTGGGTAGAGCTTCAAGACCCTTTAAGATGGTAAAGGGTTATCCAGATTACAATTCAAACTTGTCTAACGCGATGCATACGATGAAACAGTCTCTTGCAGATGCCACTGCAATTGATCAAAAGCTCTCTAAACGCCATATTGATCTTGATCCCGGTGGGTATGTCATCATCTACCTCGATCGTGAACAAGGGCTAGTTTGTGCCAAGCACTTTACAAACGTGATTGACGATCGTGGCTTAGCGTGCGATCCGGCAACTGGCAAGCCCATTCCGACACGGGGCAAAAGCGAACGGCTACCGACTCACCTTTACAGCGGCAGAACAGCGAAAGAACTCTGCGTGCAGCTTTTTGAGCAGACGCATCCCTGCCCAGTCACCTTACTCGACCACGCCTCCTATCTAGGACGAGAGTTTCAACGAGCAGAAGCCGCGTTGCTAGGCGGACAAGAGTATATACAGGACTGAAAAGTGTGGCTCTAGCAAGTTGGCTAGGGTCTCACAGCAGGCGATACGCATCAGGGTTACCCCAGTTGACTCAATGGCTTCCTCTGTCCAGCCTTGCGGTGGAGCCTGATGCCGACTGTGGCAAGCAGCTAACGATCGAAGTTGAAGCCATGCCAACACCAGCAACGTGTCGCTGTTAACAGTGGCGTTGTCCGCTGCTGTCGCTGTACGAGTCTTGAGCACGAGCGTAAAGCATCAGTAAACGGGACTGTCTTGCTGCACGGCAAGCATCGCGATTGGAAAGGCGAGGCTGGTAGCACGTTGTATGCGACGATCGCTTTTAGTTTCCTCTTGCTCTTTTCCCCATTCCACGTCACCGTAAGAACAGTCAAATCGCGTCAAGGAATCGTTCATGCGTCTACATAACAAAGTCGCCCTGATTACTGGAGCAGGCAGTGGCATTGGGCGAGAAGCTGCTTTGCTGTTTGCGAAGGAGGATGCTCAGGTCGTTGTTTGTGACCTCAACGAGAATGCAGGTAACGAAACGGTTGCGCTCATTGACGCGATCGGTGGGAAGGCAACCTTTGTGCGTGCTGATGTCTCCAAGGCAGCAGACGCAAAAGCGATGATTGAGGTAGCCGAAGCGACGTATGGCAAACTCAACGTGCTGTTTAACAATGCCGGGATTTTTCACCCCGCTGATGGTTCCGTTTTAGACACCGAAGAAGACGTTTGGGATTTGACGATGAACGTTAACCTCAAAGGCGTTTTTCTAGGCTGCAAGTATGGCATCCCAGCGTTGCAACGTGCGGGTGGTGGTTCGATCATCAATACAGCCTCGTTTGTTGCGGTGGTTGGTGCAGCCACGTCCCAGTCTGCGTATACTGCTAGCAAAGGGGCTGTGCTTTCGCTGACGCGGGAAATTGCCGTTGAATTTGCCCGTCAAAATATTCGTGTCAATGCGCTTTGCCCAGGTCCTGTAGAAACGCCATTGCTCGCAGAACTCATGTCTGATCCGGCACGTCGTCAGCGTCGCCTGGTGCATATTCCCCCTGGTCGTTTGGCGCAGGCAAAGGAGATTGCGAATGCGGCGCTGTTTCTAGCAAGCGATGAATCGTCCTTTGTTAATGGCTCTACCTTTCTGGTCGATGGTGGCATTACGGCAGCCTACGTGACGGCAGAGTAACGCCTGACAGATTGGCTCAAGCAATGATCCAAGAATCTTTCTACAATAGTAAAGAGAATCATTCGTAACGTCTTAGCTCAAGAAACAGCGCGAATCAGTCGCTTACTGTTCTGACCCTTTACTCCGCATTCCTTATCCCTCACATCCCACACGGAGCAGCACAATGGCACAGCGACTCAAGCGATGGGAATCTCCCCGTCGCGAAGGACGAAACGACAAAGGCAAGGGCGGGTCTGCCCGTCAACGACAGCGCCGCAAGCAGTTTCAAGCACTGCGACAAAAGCTGAAAGAACA
>JACMKO010000100.1 GCA_014380065.1 Leptolyngbya sp. ES-bin-22
AAGCAAAAAGACGAAGAGATGAAATTCGAGATGGCTTTGTACAAACGATTCCGGGAGACGACGTATAATCAATCAGCAAACAGGCGAAAGTGAGCGTACGAGTGAGAAAGCAACCTCAACTCAGTGAGTAATGCATTCACCGCAAGGGTTAGCCAAAGGCAAGTTGCAACTTCTCAATCAAAAGATAGCCCTCTGCCACTCAAGCGATCTACTCGAAGACGGATTTTGGGGCGATCGCTATACGAGGCGGAGATTAAAGAATTAATGGAATTACAGCAAGAAAAAGAATAATACGAAGTACTCGCCTTCAAGTGTCTAGCAATGATCGTGCTCAGAATGGGGCTACTGCCCCATCGATCGCTTCCATGCCCGGATTTCTTGTTGTGCTTCTGTGTAAACGCTAGAACGAGCGGGAATTTTTTGAGCTACCGCGATCGCACCCGGCACGTCATAAACTGATTGGCTTTTTGCCACCTGCAAAAGCTGTGTACTCCATTCATTAATGGCATTGTCGGCATCCGATCGTAGTGCGCTACCTGCTGGCACCTGATCCGCAGCGCCAATTGCATTTGCCAATCCGGCTGGAGAACCTGTATTCGCTAACTGACGAGCGGTCTGAAGCTTTTGCTGTGCTTGTACCTGCAACTCCTGAGTACGAAGTTGACTGCGCCACTGTTTGACATCAACTTGAGCATCGGCATAGAGCGCTCGTCCTGCCCCGATTTGCTCCGCCGTCCGAACGGCAGAAACCAAATCGCCAGCGTTAGCAAATTCACGGGCGCGATCGAGATACGGCTGATCTTGAATTTGCTGAATTTGCCCTGTCCAGCGACGCGCTTTACCTTGCGCCTCTTTGTACAGTGCTCGTCCCTGAGTAATTTGATTTGCCTGAGCAACCGCTGCCTGTAAAGCAGTCATGTCGCCTTGAGTGGCTGTTTGCTCTGCCTGATCCAAAAGAGGACGGTCTTCAATGGTTTGAATCTGTGCTGTCCAGGTCTGGATCTGCTTTTGCACGTCGCTCCAGCGTGGGTTGGAACGGGGAATGGTGGAGGCTTCCGCAATCGCTGCCGCCAGATCATTCACGGTGCCAGGTTGGGAGAGGATGCGGGCTTTTTCGAGTTGGGCGATCGCTTCAATCTCAAGCTGCCAGCGGACAATTAACTGCTGGGCTTTGCGGTAAAGCGGACGATCGGGGCGAATGCGCTGTGCCTGGGAAATGGCTTCCTCAATCTCTGGCACCGTGTTCTGCCAGACCTGAGACTGAGCGTTTGCCAGCACCGTCAGGTCTTTCACCTGCTCGTTGAGGTTAGCGATATCAGGAATCTTGTCCAACACGTTCAAAGCTCCCTGCAAATCGCGTCGATCAAGCATCGCCTGCGCCAGATCGACCATCTTCTGCCCAAATTCCCCGATCGCCTTTTGTGCTGCTTGATGTACATAGCTATTTTGCCCGATCGACTGTGCCAGCTTGATCGCTTCTAGCAAATCATTCAAACCGCCATAGTCAGCAAGACGCTGAGCTTTGCCTAACGTATTGCCATCGGCTCGGGCTGTATTGATTTTGCCCGTCAGCTCGTTGTATTTCGTTGTCTGCCAGAACGTGTTGTCCACATCCAGCAAGCGGACAGAGTAGGAAAATGCCTGCCGCCAATCGAGGTCGCGTAGAGACTCTTCCGCTTTGCGATAGAAGGTTTCTGCCTTTTGCCAAATCGCCTGCCACCGCTGCACTCGCTCTTCGACCAGCTTGTAAGCAGAGACTTTGGGTGAAAGCCGTCGTGCCGCAGCGATCGCCTCATTCAACTTGCCCGCGTTAAAATCCGCTTCCGCCAGCTTTAAGACTTCCAGCGACCACAGCTCCACCAGGCGATCGGCTTCCTCTCGCAGCGGATGGTCTTTGGGGAGGGAATCAACGAGCGCGATCGCTTCCAGTAAATCGTTTGAGGTTTGCTTGCTGGCTGCCAACCGCGCACACTCAAAGCGCAATGATGCCGAGGCGAGGGGCCAAAAAATCGCTGGACAGTTGGGCAACCCAGGCATTTGCAGCAACAGCGCTAACGCTAACGCACCCGTCCCTACAGAGCCTAGACCCGTTGCCACTAGCCAAAACTTCCAGCTATAGAGCCACCGCCACCAGCGACGGGGCCGTCTGGCAGCACCGGGACGGTTGCCCAGTGCGGTCTCCTTCACTCCAGCTTGATCGACTGGTCGTTGCTTCGGTTGTTGCGATGGTTTTGGGGGCGGCGGCGGCACAGGACGCGATCGTGCAAAGATTTCTGATCCCTTCGCTTGAACATGTGACTGAGGAGCCGATGCCGCCACAGGCTGTGACTGCCGAGGCAAGATCCCATCTTTGCCGACGTTTGGCGATCGCTTCAAAGGCTGACGCTCTGGTGTGCCCGAATCTCTAGTCATACTCACAAAACAAGCGGCAGTGCTGCATGGAGTCCTCAAACCACATGCCTAGATGCCATGCTACTCTTCAAGTTCCAAAACGCCAAATTGGTTTGTGAAGTAGGCAGCGGCGTATGTACAAAAAAGTGGAACTTTGACACAAGTTCCACTACGAAACGAAGCAGAGGCGAGACATCGACTAAAGTTGGCGATTCTCCAAGCGACCAAGCCTCAGCCAGTGCTCATAACCACTGCGAATGCTTCTTCGCCTCACGGCTTCTGCGACATCAGGATTTTTGGCTAGATAACTCGCTTCATTGAAGCGGGGAAAACGACCTTCAAAACGCCCAGCGCGTTGATAGTGTGTATAGGCATCCTTGAACTGTCTACGAATGACCGCTGCCTTCACATCTGGATAGGCAGTTAGATAGAAACGTTCATCAAAGTTGCTGACATCACCATCACGGTTGTTGTAGCGGTTGTCATTGCGATTGTTGTAGCGGTTGTCATTGCGATCGTTATAGCGATCGTCATTACGACTGTTATTGTAGCGAGAATCATTTACCACTCTGCCACAAACAACTCTACCATTTGCCTCTGACTCAATGCAAACCCGCTGCGCCATCGCAGGTTGTGCCAGTAACGTGATGCACGTTGCCGTTGCTACTCCAACTAATCCCAAAACTTTTGTTGTACTCATCGCCTTTAGCCTTCTAGTGAGCCATAACGTTAATTCGCGGTCGATCGAGTTCCGAACAGTACGATCAAAGATGCGATCGACCATTCCCTGCTCGTAGGGTAGACGCACGTAATGGCTCTAGGTTCCTACTACCATGTTGCAAAACAACAGGTGGAACGTTAGCTCTCTTTGCCCATTGACCTCCTAATTAAACGTTAACGATCGCTCACATCGGGCAACTTAAATCACCCGCGCGTTGGGTAAAGCGAAGGTTTTCGCGATAATCGACGGGACAGTCAATGACGGTCGGCACATCCTGTTCCAGCGCTTCTTTCAGAATGGGAATCAGATCTAGACACGATTCAACGCGGTAGCCCTTCAAGCCCATGCTTTCCGCAAACTTGACAAAATCGGGGTTGCCAAACTTGATGAAGGCAGAACTACCAAATTGGTTTTGCTGCTTCCATTCAATTAAGCCATAGCCACCATCGTTGAAGATTAAGGTGACGAACGGCGTACCCACGCGCAAAGCGGTTTCTAGTTCCTGAGCGTTCATCATGAACCCGCCATCGCCTGTAACGGCAACCACCCGCCGATCGGGATACACCAGTTTTGCCGCGATCGCCCCTGGGATCGCAATGCCCATCGCCGCAAAACCATTAGAAATGATGCAGGTATTGGGTTGCTCACAGTGATAGTGCCGTGCCATCCACATCTTATGCGCGCCCACATCTGAAATGACGATGTCTTCGGGTGCCATCACTTGCCGCAAGTCATAGACAATTTTTTGTGGCTTGATGGGAAACTCGTCATCCTTCGCATATTGAACGTAGTCATTACGAATATCGGTGCGAAGCTCTAGCGCGTGAGGATCGGGTTTGTGGGCGCGATCGGCACGGTACAAAATCTCTTTCAGCGAGTCCGAAATGTCGCCGATCACTTCGGCAACGGGAATGTAGCTACTGTCTACTTCCGCAGGCATCGCGCCAACGTGGACGATCGGAATCGTCCCATCAGGATTCCATTTTTTGGGCGAATACTCGATTAAGTCATACCCTACACAAATGATGAGATCAGCGCGATCGAACCCACAGCTAATGTAGTCACGCTGCTGCAAACCCACCGCCCACAGTGCTAAGGGATGGGTATAGCGAATCACGCCTTTGCCCATAAAACTATTGGCGACGGGAATATTCAGCCGCGTGGCAAAGTCGGTCAGCACTTCGCTGGCATTTGCCCGAATCGCGCCATTGCCCACCAGAATCAGCGGATTTTCTGCTTGAGAAATAAAATCTGCTGCCTTTTCGATGCTCTGAAACGAGGCGTAGGTTTTTTCTTTGTTGTCCTTCACCAGCGGTTTTCCGGGTGCAGTCATCGCTGCAATGTTTTCTGGGAGATCGATGTGTACCGCGCCTGGTTTCTCTGCCTGAGCAATTTTGAACGCCTTTCGCACAATTTCTGGCGTATTGCTGGGGCGAACAATCTGAGCGTTCCACTTCGTGACAGGGGCAAACATCGCCACCAGATCGAGATACTGATGCGACTCAATGTGCATCCGATCGGTGCCAACTTGTCCCGTAATGGCAACCAGCGGAGCGCGATCGAGGTTCGCATCGGCAACACCTGTCATTAAGTTTGTAGCACCCGGTCCTAGCGTTGAAAGGCACACTCCTGGCTTACCAGTCAACCGTCCGTAGACATCTGCCATGAATGCTGCCCCCTGCTCGTGGCGGGTTGTAATGAACTGAATTGACGAGTGCTTCAGCGCTTCCAACACGTGCAGATTTTCTTCGCCTGGTAGCCCAAAAATGTAGCGCACGCCTTCATTCTCCAGGCAGCGTACCAACAGTTCAGCCGTATTCATCTCGCCCATGCCCGTTATCCCCTTCACAAAAACTAAGTATTCCCTTCACAGCATCGTTATATGTCTGTCAGCGATCGCTGACCACTTCCATTCTCAGCGTCTCTTCGATCACGCCCGACTTAGCGTTGGCACTGCACTCTGAACCATACGACAGACAACCCTCCCTGTCTTAACACGATCTCGATGGCAGCCTCTTCTATTTTGTTACAAAGAACACAGATACAAAAAGGAAAATGTTGCCTACCGCTGACATTACTTACACCCAAAAGCATGGCAGCTTGTGGAGTCAGTCACCCTGCTCTAACTCCTGGCTCTTAACCTCAGCTTTTTTCTATTTCACCCACACTGTCTTGATATTGACAAACTCATGAATGCCCTGAATACTCAATTCACGCCCGAAGCCTGATCGCTTTGTGCCACCAAACGGTAAACGTGGGTCAGATTTCACCATGCTATTGATAAAGACCGACCCTGCATCAATCTCATGCATCAAGCGGGTTTGTTCTGCTTCATCGGCTGTCCAAGCGCTCGCACCCAACCCAAAGGGGGTGCTGTTCGCAAGCTGAATAGCAGTGTCAATATCCGCCACGCGGAACAGCATCGCTACAGGACCAAACAGTTCATCTTGAGCAGTAGAGCTATCGAGCGGAATCTCAGTCAGAATGGTCGGCGGATAGAAATTGCCCCTACCACCCAACGGTTTGCCGCCCACCAGCACCCGCGCACCTTGATGTATAGCAGTTTGCACCTGCTGATCCAGGTCTTTGAGGATGCCAGGAGTGGCTAAGGGACCAATATCAGTGTCGGGCAGCATCGGGTCGCCGACTTTAAGCGCCTGGTATTTTGCCACCAGTCGCTGTTCAAACTCGTCGTAGATAGTATCCGCAACAATAAAACGTTTAGCTGCAATGCACGACTGCCCATTGTTGATCATGCGCGCGGTCACCGCCGTTGCGATCGCCGCTTCTAAATCAGCACTGGGCAGCACAATAAACGGATCGCTACCGCCCAGCTCCAGCACTACCTTTTTAATCTGCTTTCCGGCTGTAGCTGCCAAGCTTGCGCCTGCGGGTTCGCTGCCCGTGAGCGTAGCGGCTTTCACGCGATGATCCTCTACCACTGCCGCTACCTTATCTGCCCCAATCAGCAGGGTTTGAAACGCCCCTTCTGGAAAGCCCGCCCGCTGCAAAACGTCTTCGATCGCCAATGCCGACTGAGGTACATTGGACGCATGTTTGAGCAAGCCCACATTGCCTGCCATCAGCGCTGGAGCCGCAAAGCGTAACACCTGCCAAAAGGGATAATTCCAGGGCATGACGGCTAAGACTACCCCGATCGGCTGGTAGCAGACAAAGCTTTTACTCGCATCAGTTTGTACAGGCACATCGGCGAGAAACTCAGCCGCGCGATCGGCGTAAAAACGGCAAACGGCGGCACATTTTTCGACTTCGGCGATCGCCGCTTTGAGTGGTTTGCCCATCTCCAACGTCATGATTTTGCCAAACGTCTCTTTTTCTGCATCTAAAATCTGCGCTGCTGCTGTCAGCCACTGCGATCGCTGTGCAAAGCTCGTGTGTCGATAGTGCTCAAACGTGTGCTGTGCTAATGCCAGCTTGCGCTCAATCTCTACGTCTGTTAGCGCTTCAAACGCCTTGATCAACTCTCCCGTTGCGGGGTTAACTGTGGCAATGCCCATCTCGATCCTCCGGTTTTAAGAATGCTCCTGATAACGGACTAATGAATTCCATTTAGCGATCGGGACTCATACGCTTACCTATGTATAGCTTTACTGCCAAAACCATGCGATCGGGTGAGTTCATCACGCTGTTGCTACAAAAAAGAACGTTAAACGGTTGAAGCTCTGCAACGTCTGTAACGACAAAAAGGCAGCGATGAGCGCCACAAATCGGCTTAACAAATCAGATTTTAGTAGCTTCGCACACAGAACTAATTCGATTAACTCCTTTCCAGCATATCTAGAGATTCGAGCTTGAAAACAATGCCGATAATCCAATCTGGAAAATTAAACAAAAGTTAAGTTTTGTACTAAAATTAGCAACAAGAGAGCCACTCTGCACAGCCGAATCGCTGTTTGCATAGATGGTTGGTTTCTCTACGAGAGTGGTAATACGTCTGCCACGGATTCCTTTTCTCAATGCAGCTTTACCTCGCTTAGCCCGCTGGAACGTATGGACTTTCGCATCCTTGATCTGCCGTCACCGCTTGTGAAACATTGCATTCTTGCAGTGGATGACCATGATGACAATTTGCTGCTAGTCACGCAAATACTGGCACGTCACGATCGTACGCTGTTAACGGCTCAGAACGGTGAAACTGCGTTGACATTAGCGCAAACCTTTCGACCAGACCTGATTTTGTTAGACATTGTGCTGCCCGATCTGAGTGGGTTCGATGTTGTGCGTCAACTCAGACAAAATGCTGCCACAGCTAGCATTCCCGTTATTGCCGTCACTGCCTTAGCGCGAGCGGACGATCGCCGGAAGTTACTGCAAGCTGGGTGCAATGACTGCGTGAGCAAACCTTATTTGTTAGAAGACCTGGAACTAGCAGTCGATCGCTGCCTTAACGCTGCGACCTTAGCCTGCGCTTAGGGACTTGCGGGTAAGTACTATCCCAACGTAGGGGCATGGCAGTGCCATAACCCCTACAGGGTGTCAGATTTACAGATTATTTAATTCACAGTCCTTAGGGCGCTGGCACCTGCCAGACGTTAGCTTCAGGCAGTAGAGGTTGGAGTGTTCCCCGCGATCGCTCCAATGCCTCTTTTAACGGTTGGGAAGGATGAAAGGCAACGATGGTTGAGCCTTCGGTTTGCGCTGTGAATGACCGGGTGGCAACCCAATCGGCATTGTTCAGCAGCAGCAGCCGCACGTTGGGGTTCAGTCTGTAGCTGAGCGAGATCAAGTCGCTGAGGTTGGTAGATGCTTCTCCAGCATCGCTTACGAGCAGAGGGTTTAGTTTGGCGTTCACCCGATCGGCAACAGTTGCATTGAAGTAGCTGCGTCCTTCATGCCACCAGGTATTCGAGGCGGCGCTTAACGTGCAGGAAGCAAGGCTGGCAGCAAAGAGAGCTAGCAACACAATGCGCCAGAACCAGCGGTTAAGCTGCGCCAAGGCATAGGGCGTGAGGCGTAAAGAGAAGCGAGACGATGCGGCTGGGCTGGGTCTGCTGCTGCGGTAATGGGGTTTAGGTGCAAGCCTGGTTGCTAAAAAGTAAGCGATCGCTAGCTGCACACCGGGATAACACAAGAGCCAGTAACGGTTGATGGTCGATCGCGGGCTGCTCAACATCGCCTCTGGTAGCGCTAGCGCCAGAAGAGGCACCCCCGTGGCTACCAAGACAAAGAACGACGCGCGATCGTCCCGTCGGTAAAGTGTGTAGAACGCCCACACAAGCAGCCCCAGGATGAGCAGGCGCAATCCAAATGTCCAGGCAGTGCCAAACCTAAGATCTAGATCTAGAAACAAAGCCGTCAAGCTTAAAACCCATCGCTTTGCCAGCGATGCAACGCTGGGCGTGGCTGCTGTCGGCTGTAGAGTGTCGAGGGCAGAGCGAACATTGTTAGCTAAGACAACCATCCACGGTGCGTAGAGCACAACAGCAGCCAGTAGCGACAGCCAAAACCCCATCATCCTTTGACTTAGCTTTCGTTGCTGGGGGGCGATCGCAGCTCGCATGGTCACGATCGCGTGCCCAACGAGCGTCAGTGCAAACAAAGGATGCGTGTACAAGCCCAGCGTGACTGTCAGCGTATACAATCCCCAGTGCTGCCAGACAGGCGGTGGACGTTTAAGCACGTCACGAGAACGAATTGTTGGCACGTCAGACAGTCGGCTTGCTTGCAGTAGTAAGTAGTGGCTGGCAAGGGTCGCTAACGTCAACAAGCTGGACTGGCAAGCCGTTTGAGCAAACAGGATCTCGAAGGGAGAAAGGGCGAGAAAGGCAGTTGCCAGTAGCGCAACGGCTTGAGAGGCAAACAGCTCTCCAGCAAGAGCATACATGAACGGCAGAGAGAGCAGGCTCATCAGCGCGGGAAGTAGGCGTGATGCTGTGAGTGGGCTGCCAAAGAGAGCTTGAATCGGGTTGCCCAACGCCTGTACCCAAAGGCGATCGAGCAGAAAATAGAGTGGAGGCTGCTGAGGGTCTTCCATTGCCAGCGATCGCACCGTATCAACTGAGGTACTTCCTGGCTGCGGCTGTTGAAACC
>JACMKO010000101.1 GCA_014380065.1 Leptolyngbya sp. ES-bin-22
CTCTTGACCCTGCTGGTAGTTGACCACTAACCCAATCCCAGCCAAGACAGTCGCAATCAGCCCCAGTCCAGAAATTACCATCTTCATCACATCCAGTGCAGCACTGGGAGTTTCAGCGGTCAACGCGAGCCGCACCAATCGCGCAACCTGTCCAGGTAGTCGCCAAAGAAACCGTAGGACTCTCGCCAGCAGTCGGAAAGGGAATAGAAGCCATTGACGCAACTTCCACAAAGGCGATCGCTCTCGCTTTAGTGCCTCGATCGCTGCTTGCCAGTTGTCATCAGAGGATGCACTTTCACCCCGCTCCTGCCAGAGTTGGTAGGCACGCTCCCGAATCTGAGTTTCGGTGAAGGGGGAAGGTTTGGGTGGTCGTTGCGATCGCTTCACGGCTGGTCAGCAATATTCTTCACCGCCAAGTTACCGTAAATTCAAGCCAAGATCCCCGGTTTCTCATACTGAAAGGTTACTTTACGCGCTGTGCGACTTTCCTGAAACGTCTGCCAAGACTGCCCTCACCCTAGCCCTCTCCCAGCAGGAGAGGGAACCAGAAAAGTCCGAAAGCCCTTCTCCTTGGGGAGAAGGGTTGGGATGAGGGCAAATTAGTCGCACATCGCGTTACTTTGCAAGCTCTGCTAGAAGAAACCGGGGAGCTGAGCGTTATTGCCTTACTTCGGCACAAACAGGTTTTTCGGCACAGCGGCATGGCATCCCTGACGAATATCCACCACCTGAGTCACCCCAAAGTCAACGCCAACCGAAATCATTGAGTAGGCTTCATCGGCACTCATCTTGCGTTTGGTCGTGAGGAAGTCCAGCATTTGGTCAGCGGCTTGGCGCATGGCTTTGTTCAAGTCCTGGTTAAAGCCGTGCGTGATCCAGTGTGAATCGGTTTCCAGGATGGGGTTGGTGATGGGGAAATCCTTCAACACGAAGATCTGGATGTAGGAATTCATCGAGGCTTCGATCGCCGTTCCTGCCAGCTCCGCATCGCCCTGCGCCATGTGGCTATCGCCCACAAAGAGGTTCGCGCCTTTGTTGAACACGGGATAGTACATCGTCGCGCCCGCCCCGATGCGCCAGTTGTCGATATTGCCGCCAAACGGTCCTGGTGGAATGCTGTTGATGCGTCCACTTTCCTGGGGTGCTACGCCCATCACGCCAAAGTGAGGGCGCAAGGGAATCGACACCTTCATCTTGATTTTTTCTCGCGAGGCTGGGTCGGGAGCCGTGACAAAGCCCGGTTTGTCGTATTTGGGTCGCCCTTTGAAGTCGTAGGCAAAGGCAGGATATGCCAGCGCCGCTTCCATGTCGATTTTGTAGATGGTGATGCGCTCTTTTTTGAAGGCATCGTAGAGGTAGCCCCAGTGTGCGGCAATGTTACTGCCATAGGCAAGGCGGGGTTCGGTTTTGAGAATGCGTACCATGAGGGTGTCGCCCGGTTCTGCGCCTCGCACGGCGATCGGTCCCGTCATAATATGCACACCCGGACCGCGATCGGTCACTTTGTCATAAACCGCCTTCACCCCGGCATCCATCAGCAAATCGGGTGCATCGCCTGCATGGTGCGTCAGCGCTTCGACATACACAATATCGCCAGGGTTGACTGTCAAGACAGGCGGTTGCGTTTTGTCAAAATAGCCCCAAAAGCACGTCTCCGGTGTCGCTTTCAGGATATGGATGTTTTTGGCATCCCGAATCATGTCCGCTGCCATCAGGGTTTCCGATTTTGCTTCGGCTTTGTCACCCCTTAGAAAGCTCACGGCAAAGTTGCCACCCAGCGCCGCTGCTGCCCCTGCCGATGCCAGAAATGCCCGTCGTGACTGCTGCGAGAGATACGTGGGATGTTTCTTTAAGAACTCGGCTTCGGTGGCATCAGCGGTTGAAGGCTCGCCCTGCTCGGTGTCACTGACGGCATCGTGACTGTGATGCTGCTCGTCATGACCATGCTCGTGATGCTCGTTATGATTGTCCTGTGCCATTGATTCGCTACCCTATGCCAGTTTGCTGTGACAGGCAAAATCCTAATGACTGCTCAGAGCTTCAATTGTGTAATTCGTCACATCGTTACGTTACTTCATCGCTTGAAACATTTTGTTACATATGCCCATCAATGCGTCTGAGTTTCTCAAAGCCTGCGATCCCAGTCGAGCGCTGTCGATTAGCAACTCGCAAGACCGGGAGTATTACATCGATTTTGCGCCCGTGCGAGGCAGCAACATTATTCAGGAGTTGAAGCGGACGATCGCTCTCCTTCCCGACGAAGGCACCTGTCAGTTATTTACAGGACATATTGGCTGTGGTAAATCGACAGAACTGCTGCGGCTAAAAACCGAATTAGAACAACTAGGCTTCTACGTCGTTTACTTTGTCTCCACCGAAGATTTGGATATGTCGGATGTAGATGTAACCGATATTTTGATTGCGATCGCCCATCAAGTCAGCGAGAAATTAGAAGCCGATCAAATCAAGCTCAAACCAAAATATTTCGCCAATTTGTTCACTGAAATTGGCGAGATTTTACAAACCCCGATTGAAATTTCCCAAGTTGATTTTTCGGTTGGCATTAGCAAAATTACCGCTAGAACCAAAGATAGTCCTCGGCTGCGAAACCAGCTTCGACAATACATGGAGCCGCGCACCAACGGCATTTTGCAATCGCTGAATGAGGAACTGCTAGGACAGGCAAACCTACAGCTTAAGGAGCGCGGCAAGCAGGGTTTGGTGGTGATTATTGATAACCTCGATCGCGTGGATGCTCGCCAACTTCCTTCCGGTCGCACACAGCCAGAATATTTGTTTGTCGATCGGGGCGAACAGTTGTCCAAACTCAACTGTCACGTCGTCTACACCATTCCACTGGCGCTGGTGTTTTCCAACGAAGTCGAAATTTTGAAGCAATGGTTTGGTGGCGGCGTATCGCCCAAAATTTTGCCAATGGTGCCCGTGCGACGACGCGACGGCACGCATTACGACGAAGGCATTGCACTGTTGCGGCAAATGGTCTTAGCGAGGGCATTTCCTCATCTTGATGCCACTCAACGCCTTGCCCATCTCCAAGATGTCTTCGATCGCATGGAAACCCTCGATCGGCTCTGCCTCGTCAGCGGTGGTCACGTCCGCAATCTACTGGGTCTACTGCGTAACTGCGTCCAGCAAGGCGATCCGCCCTTTTCGCATGATGCGGTGGAACATGTCATTCGTAGACAGCGCGATGCACTGGTACGGACGATCGACGACAACGAATGGGCGCTCATCTTCCAGGTTGTTGAACAACAAAGCGCTAAAGGCGAAGTCGAGTATCAAACCCTCCTCCGCAGCATGTTTATGTTTGAGTATCAAGATCAGCAAGGTGGCTGGTTTGGCATTAACCCCATGCTGGCGGAAACAAAACGCCATCAGGCTTGGGTCGCAGGGCAAGCGGTGAGGAGTTCGGTAGCGGCTGATAGCCCAAGCCGTGACTTTTGGTGGGATGGCACCTAAGCGGCGGGGCGATCGTCCACTCTCCATTCCCACTCTCTACACCCAATGCCCTTTCTAGCATGTAACGTGGAAGCTACAGGACAAGGGCTGTACCAGCTATGAGTACGACCGACCAATCCCGACAAGATGTGCAGGCGGAGAATGAGCGATCGCTCGATACGCTTGTGCGTGCCATTACGCTGTCGCAGCATCAGTTTGCGCTGATTTTGGTACGCTGTAACTTCACCGAATTGCGCGACCGCATGGTGCAGCAACTCAAAGCACGCTGTCCCCTTCCGCTTCACGAATACACCCTGCCCGAAGCGGCAAAGACTCTCTACACGAGCATTCGGACAGAGATGAAAGATCACGGACAGTCGTGGGAGGATGCAGAAGCACGAGAGCCAGACGGCAATGGGCAGGAACCAGACGGCAACCCTCAACCCTCGACCCTTTCTAGCGACGTGGTGCAAAGCGGTACTCAAGACGTTTGTGCGCCTCAATGCCAGCCTCCAAACGCCCTCATGATCTATGGGTTGGAGTCGGTGACGGCGATCGACCAGGTGCTGTTAGCGACCAACCTTGTACGCGAAGAACTCAGCAAGAAATTTCCGTTTCCGCTGGTGCTGTGGGTGACCGATCGCGTGTTGACCAAGCTCGATCGACTGGCACCTGATTTGAAAAGTTGGGCAGGCAATACTGTGATTTCGTTTGATGTCGCAGTAGCGGCTGTCGTAGAAGGCTTGCGACAGCATACCGATCGGCTCTTCGCGTCGATCCTTGAGGCTGGGGATGAACAGTTTCTACCGAACTGGACACAGCTTCAACAGAGCAGTCTGAGCACTTGGGGCACTAATTCGCTTCGACGCACGGAACTCGCCTTTGCCCTCGATCGCATTCTTACCACTGGTCAAACCCTTGATCCAGCGCTTCAGGCAAGCCTCGACTTTTTGCTAGGGCAAGATGCTCACGCGCAGGGCGAACTGGAAACAGCACGGACTTGCTACGAACACAGTCTGGCGTTTTGGCGGGATGAAAGTAAACGCCAGCGATCGCAACCATTGTCGACATCCTTTGTCCTGCTGCCGTCTGCCAACGAACGTGCGGCTTGTGTGCTGATCTATCTGGGGCTTTGGTGGCGATCGCAGGCAATGCAACAGCGCACTACCTACGCGAATGCCTGCCAGCAGGCACGCAACTACTTTCGGCTAGGGCTACAGGTCTTTGAACGAGCCAATCGTCAGGATCTGGTGGCTCGATTCATTATCCCGCAAGCAGAGACGTTGCAAAAGCTCCAACAGTGGCACGAGCTGGAAACGCTGGCGAAGCGTGCACTGGTGCTGCACAAGCTCTATGCCGATCCGGTGCGGCAGGCACGAGACCACGGCTTTTTGGCAGAAGTGGCATTAGCACGTTCCGCCTGGGCAGAAGCCAAGCAACAGGTCGAAAGAGCGCTGGAGATTCTGACAGCAACAGCCACGACGGTCGATCACGTTGCCGATCCACCGTCGACCCACTTGGAGTACAGCCTGGATGTGGCACGGCGCTATCACCAAGGTTGGTACATGCTGCTGCTTGCTAAAGCCGAACACAAGCTGGGACACGTAGAAGCCGCGATCGCCCATCTGGAGACCGCTCAAAATCAGACCTACCCGCCCGACGACCCCCAGCTTTACATTGAAATTCTCCGAAAACTGCGGGATCTGTATTTCCAGCAAGAGCGTTACCTGGAAGCGTTTCACACCAAGCAACTGCGGCGATCGCTAGAGCACCAGTATGGCTTTCGTGCCTTCATTGGAGCCTTACGCCTGGAGCCACAACAAGCGTTAATGTCTCCCATTCCCGGTCAATTACCACCAGAAGCCCCTCTAGCCCAAGAAATTAGAGCCTCTGGTCGTCAGCAGGATGTCAACCGTCTGGTTGCTCGGATGGGACGCAATGACATCAAGCTCACCGTGATTCATGGTCCCTCTGGGGTTGGCAAAAGCTCGATCGTCAATGCTGGTCTCATGCCTGCGTTGAAAGAACGGGTGATTGGCGATCGCATCGCGCTACCCATCCTGCTAGACCTTTACACAGACTGGCAAACCGCACTAGAGGAAAAACTGACAAACGTGTTGGGTGGTCAGGGGTCAGAAGTTAGAAGTCAGAAGTCAGAAGTCAGCGGTCAGCAAACTAGCACAACTCCAAACTCCAAACTCCAAACGTCCTCTCCTCTCCCCTCTCCCCTCTCTCCCCTCTCCTCTCCCCTTCTCCGCAAAGCTACTAGCCTCAACTTCATCCCGGTACTGATCTTTGACCAGTTTGAAGAATTCTTTTTCGTCCATGACACGCTGGAGCAGCGCCGC
>JACMKO010000102.1 GCA_014380065.1 Leptolyngbya sp. ES-bin-22
GCGGTCGTTTCATGCCCCAACAGCAGTAGCGTCATCAACTGATCGCGCAGCTCTTCATCCGTCATCGTTTGCCCTGCCTCGTCTCGGGCAGACAGCAACAGGGTCAACACATCGTCACGAGACGGATCAAGCTGCGATCGCCGCTCTTGAATTTCGGCATACACCAGCGCATCAATTTGCTGCTGCTGGCGCAAAAACGCACCCCAGGGACTCCACACACCCAGGTTTTGCTGCAAAAAGGGGAAGAAAAACTGACTAGAGTAAAGAGACGATGTCACTGACTCTAGTAGAGTATGGAGCAATTGCTTAAGCTGCTGGTAGCGGGAACCGGGTGTCATGCCAAACACAACGCGCAGAATCACCTGGAGCGAAATCTCCGATGTGGATGCCCGAATGGAAAAGGGTTGATGCAGCGTCCAGTCAGCGATGACCTGACGGGTAAGATCACAGATAAGTTGACCGTAGGCTCGCATTCGATCGCCATGCAGCGGGGGCATCAAGAGCTGCCGTTGCCGCTGGTGTCGTTCGCCGTCTAGCATAATGAGAGACCGATCGCCCGTCAGCGGTCGAAACACATGCGTCACTTTGCCCAACTCAAATTGACCGACTGGAGCCGTAAAGATCTGTGCGATCGCGGTTGGATCACCAAAAAAGACGACAGGCGGCGACTGCCAGCCCAGTACGCGGGTTGTGAACGTATCGCCATACCGTTGAGCACACCGATCGAGAAAACCAATGGGTTGGGCAACCAGCGACAGCGTTTGCAGCAGCGCCGGTAAAGGCGAGCCTTCTGGTAAATTCATCAAACTCGTCTCCCGTTTAAGCTAAACGCCTTTTCAGAGCAATGGGCTATCAGTTTCATTACGCGTTTCACGGTCATCGCTCATTGCCAGTGGTGTTATTTTTACACGGGTTTATGGGCAGCAGTGCCGATTTTGACTCGACGATCGCCCACCTGGCTACCCATTTTTGCTGCCTCACGGTTGATTTGCCCGGTCATGGTCAAACGCTTGTGGAGGGCGAAGACGCTCTGTACACAATGCCTCAAACGGCGAATGCGATCGTGACCTGGCTCGATCAATGGCAAATTTCCCGTTGTTTTCTCGTGGGCTACTCAATGGGCGGACGGCTGGCGCTTTACCTGGCGTTACACTTCCCCCAGCGCTTCCTCAAAGTGGTGCTGGAATCCGCATCCCCTGGTTTGAAAACGGACGCTGAACGAACCGCGCGTTTACAGCACGATCGCGACCTGGCAGACCAGCTTGAAGCCGATTTCCCGTCCTTTCTATCCTACTGGTACAGCCAGCCGTTATTTTATGCCTTGCGTCACCATCCTGCCTTTGAGCAGATGCAGAGGCGACGATCGCAAAACCGCCCCGTAGACCTTGCAAAATCACTGCGCCATCTCAGCACCGGGCTACAGCCGTCGCTCTGGGAGGCATCGCAACATCATACACAGCCACTCTTACTGCTGGTGGGAGAGGACGATCGCAAATTTCGGAGCATCAATCAAGCGCTGGCTGCTAGCTGCCCAACAGCTCAACTACAAGTCATTCCTAATTGCGGTCATGTCATCCATCTGGAGCAGACACAAGCTTTTACAACCTCTGTACAGGCATTTTTACAGTGATGGGTACTACTTGATGAAGTTTTCTTGCGTGCATACGGCTATTTCTCAAGTTTCTCAAGAATTTTGCACACACGCAGATCCAGTCAGTCTCCTTTTCAGGTAAAACGGTAAACAGAATCAGGGTGTCTCAAGAAGCGAAGGGCTATCCTGGTAGCATGAGGCACAGCACAAGCGCATGAAGAAAGTTCTGTTCATCCTGGGCGAGCTGGATGATGATGACATTGATTGGGTGATTGAAACAGCCGTCCGGCAGGAGGTTGTTGCAGGCACCGTGCTGATTCGTGAAGGGCACCCGATCGACACCCTCTACATTCTGCTTGAAGGAATGCTCAGTGTTTCCGTAGCAGCAACAGGCGATCGAGAAATCGCTCAACTGTCCAGCGGCGAAGTGGTCGGTGAAATGTCTTTCATCGATACTCGTCCACCGTCCGCAACCGTCACCGCCACTCAAAACGCCCTCGTGCTCTCCCTTCCTAGAGAACAGCTCGCGACAAAGCTACGTCAAGATATTGGCTTTGCTTCGCGATTTTACCGCGCTTTGGCAATTTTTCTCTCCCATCGGCTGCGTGTCACCGTCAACCAGCTTGGCTACGGCAGCAACAACCAGGTTGAAACAACCGAGCTATCCCAGAGTGAACTAACCCAAGACGCACAAGATAACGTGGCGCTGGCAGAAACCCGTCTTGATTGGTTGCTGAGACGGCTGAAAGGGAGCTAAAAGCAAAGGCAAAAGTTGATAGTTGACCACTGACTTAATTTAGATCTTGCACCAGCATCAGCCCGCCCTGCACTAAATTGCGGGCTAGCAGAACGAAGTCCGTCCAAACGGACTGAAGAGCCGCTCAGTTGGCTAGGAGTAGTCCGTCAACTAAAATTTGACGGGTAAACCAAAGCTGGGAAAATTTTAAGGTGTGTTTTTTGAGGGTTTTCAACCCGTCAAAAAATTCTTGACAGAACACTAATTCACCGAAGTGGACTTTCCTCCATTAGCCCGTTCGCATCGCGTTGCCGAAGGCATTACTTCTAGTTCAGGGCGGGACAAGGCAAGCGTCGAGATGCCTAAAAGACGTTTTCTTAAGGATCGTGGATTTAATCAGGTGCCATGCTTTCTGTAGGGACGTTGCACGTAACGTCCCTACAGAAGAGAGGTGTTTCAGGTTAATTAATCCACGCTCCTAAGCATGGTGCAGGCTTTGAGTTGGCTCAAAACTAAAAGCTTCACGTCCCTCTCACTGGAACCTTTTAATCTCTCAGCGGGTCTTATGAGACATCTGATGCATGTCTTATTTGGGTGATCCGTTATGGTTAACTTCAGTCAATGGCAATCTGGGGCAGCGTTTGTAATGGCTCTGGGCATAGGTTCAAGTGCGATCGCGCCTTTTGCGATCGCCGCTGCTGCTACACCTGCTCCCTACACGGTGGCGCAGTTGTTTCCGTCCCAGCAATCACCACGCCGAGTGGCTATTCCGGCAGGAACGCAGCTACCGATTCGGTATGATGGCGCGGAAAAAATCGTTGTTTCACCCACAGAAACTAGCCCTCTCACGCTGCTGCTTGCCAGAAATATTCGCTCCTCTTCGGGTGAGATCCTGGTGCGATCGGGCAGCAAGATTAGAGGAGAACTGAAACCTGTGGATGGCGGTTCCCAGTTTTACGCGCAAGAGATCACGCTGACTGATGGTACCGTGCTGCCGATCGATGCTACGTCTGAAGTGGTTACTAGAACCCAGGAGATTGTTCCAGGTACTAACACAGGTGCTGTGCTTAAGGGAGCCGCGATCGGGGCTGGTGCTGCCGCCGTCATTTCGGGTGTCACAGGCAAAAAACGCATCACTCTCGGCAAAATCTTGATTGGTGGTGGAGCGGGTGCCTTGGGCGGTTTGATCTTTGGCAAAAAACGGGCAGATGTTGTTGTCATCAACCCCAACACTGACCTCACGCTGACATTGAACTCCTCTCTGGCGCTACGGTAACAGTTGCTTACAACTTGTTGAGCATGAGTGAGCGGTTAGGAGTCAACCCCGCAATGACTCCTACGTCCTGGAGGCTGGGCGCTAATGGCTTTACACGCCATTTTTACGACCAAGCTTTGCAGCAATGCCTGCTTTAAGATTGCACTTTCCTATCTCTTTAGGATCGCCTTGCCCCTAGCATTTTATCTCCAAAGGGAGATAGTAAAAAAGCTTGATCCCAGTAGATTAGGAATGTACTTCAGAAGTTGAATTCGTTGCAAGCAAAGACGTTGTTCATCCAAGAAGTATATTCTTTCTAACATTAACCACGGAGATCATTATGAGCTTAGAAGATAGAGTTAAGGCAACCGCCAAGAATATTGAAGGTAAAGTGCAAGAGGCAGTCGGCAACGTAACTGGCGATCCTCAAGCCCAGGCTGAAGGTCAAGCTAAGCAAGCAGAAGCATCTGGACAACACACCGTTGAAGATGTCAAAGATAACGTCAAGAAAATCATTGACTAGCCGATCGCAGGTGCTCGGTTTGAACCTGAGCTAAGTTGTTTCTTAGAAAGCTTAGATAGTGACTATACTATCTAAGCTTTTTGTTGGTTGTTAAACGCCTCCCTGCCAAGGAACTGTCATAAAAGCCGCATTGTAGATATTTATAGCAATAGACAGATGGGTTAAGACGGGGTGCAGGGGTGGCACCCCTGGCTGGGAGCAACGCCCCCACATCCCCTTTGATCCCCATGTCCTAAACGTTGTGACGATCGCCATAAAACGAGCCGAAACCAGCTCTGATTTTGTTCGTGCAAGACGTATTTACACAGTGCAATGGATGCAGGCGTGTTGTTACTTCATGCAAACGAGATGGCTATACATCCAGTACATCTATGCTGCTCATCTCTAAAGGCAAAAAGACTGTCATAACTTCGCCTTGTTGGGGTCGATCGCGCACAATGAGCTTGCCACCCAACGCCTGAAATAAGCTCTTTGTCACTGCGAGATTAAGGCTAAGCGTGCCTGTTTCAGGTTGAAACATAAGCAATTGTCCGAGCGATCGCAACAACGGGCGGTGCTGTCGAGCCGCAAACGTCGCATCTGACCCAGACTGGAGCTGCACTTTGAGCTGATCGCCTGCCAGCATCACGTCTACTTGAAGATGACTCCCCCCTGGAAGGCGACGCGTAAAGCGTTCAATCAAGCTCGTTAATGCTTGATCCAGAATGGTTGGATCGCTGACCACAGTCGGCATGTGGAGGGGCAAGACAACATCCAGGGTGAGCTGTCGCTGGCTTGCCTGTTGTTGCCACCGGGGAATGCTTTGCTGGAACACTTGCACCAATGATGTGCGGGTTAGCGCCATCTTGTCGTGACAGGCGGGTGACGTTTGCAGCTCAACGGCACGGAAGATTAAGCCGAAGCGATCGATCTGTTCACTGCATTCGCGATCGATAATGCCTATGCGCTTCAAGGCATCAGGGGGTAGATCGGTACGTTTGAGCAGCGATCGTGTGAGGGTGCGAATCGTCGTCAGGGGCGTACGAATCTCGTGGGCAAGTGCCTGCAAGAGTTCGATATCGGGGCTAGTCGGATTAGATGAGGATAGCGCGGCATGGTAAGGCGAGGTGTCCATGAGGGCACGAGCAGTCAAGTCTTGGCGATGCCTGACCGATTTCTGCTTGGACGTAACGTGCTGCCCTTCATTCTTTTCACTGCGTAGTTCTTCCAGTGGCTCTGGCAAATGCGCCAGCATTAAGCGACTGAATTGCATTACCGTGGTGTAGTCAGGCGTGACAGGTGCAAACTGCTCCGCCAAGGCATCTAACTGATCAATCTGGTCGGAATTCATGAGCAAAATCCGGGGACGAATCGCGTTCCACGCTTGTAGCACGACATCTGGCATAAACGAAAACATGAACGCAGGATCGCCTGTCAGAGCTTCTCCTAAAACCAAGACCAGGCTAAATTGGGGTGTTAATACCAGGCAAAACTGCTCTGCCGCCAGCGGATCGCCTGGTAAAAGAGGCAAAGCCGATGTCGTCGGTTTCGCTGAAGGGGCAACATCTGCATTGGTAGCCACTGTTTCATCCGCTGGCAGCAGTTGTAGCGGCAACCACGCAGCCACATGTAGCGGGTTTGCGGTCAATGACCAGGTAGAAAAATTGCAGACCAGCGCCGGATGGCTAATGACTGGAAGCGGTCCTGACAGGATGAAGCCACGCGTTGCTAGCTCAGAGTCGATCGCCCCATCCGTTGGCACAACGTGTTGCAGCAAAATGTTTAACGCAGCGATCGCTCCAGACCACTCACGCTCTGCACGCACCCGTTGCAGCGCCACGCGACCTGAACGATGCTGCCCGATCGGCTCCGTTTTAGTCTCTTGGGCAGACGGTGACTCAAACTGAACCATCCAGGTCGGATCGTTTAGCGCCAGAATTTCACTTAAAGTTGGCAATAACCATTTGGGCACAAGATTCACTTCCAATCAGGGCTACCCGTCGCTAGGATACCCCGCCTCATAACTCTTACTATGACGGTATCTAGATTATTGATCAAAGAGGAGTCGTGGAACCGAACTGATAGGGGTGAGGATTGCCGCTGTAGAGGTGAGAGGTGAAAGGTGAGAGGTGAGAGGTGGGAGGTGAGAGGTGTCAGAAGGTAAAGGGAGTAGGTAGGAGTCAGAAGGCAAAAGCTGACTGCTCAAGGCTAGATCAATCAAAACTCAAAACCCTCTTTTAACCCCTCACTCCTCACTCCTCACCCCTCTCTTCCTCAATGTCCTGCCGCCGCGCCTCCCACCTTGACCTTCTTGATAAAAATAATGGCAAGACCGCTCAGCAGTAGCGCACAGGCGATGAAGTAAAAGCAGTCGTTATATGCCATAACGTAGGCTTCACGGCGAACAGTGTTCGCGATCGCCCTCATTGCTTGATTTTGCGCTGTGACCACATCAGCACCTTTGCTAGTAAAGTACTGCGTCATCTGGTTCATCCGCTCTTGCGTGGCAGGGTTATAGAGCGAAACGGCTTCACCCAGACGATTCGAGTGAAACTGTTCGCGCTGGGTAAGCAAGGTGGCGATCGCCGCAATACCCAGAGAACCACCGAGATTTCGCATCATGTTGAACAAGCCCGATGCTGAGCCTGCCTGCTCTTTGGGCAACCCTGCTGTTGCCACCGATGACAGCGGCACCAGAATTAGCGGCTGCCCAATCGCCCGTACCAATTGCGACCAGCGCAGTTGGTCGATCGCAGTCAAATGGGTTAACGTCGCATTCATGAAGCAACTAATGGCAAACAGGCTGACACCAATGGCAATAATTAGCCGAGTATCAAACCGTTGCATGAGCTTCGGCACAAAGGGGATTAAGAACAACTGTGGGATGCCCACCCACATCAGCACTTCGCCAATCTGCATGGCGTTATAGCCCTGAATTTGGCTCAGGTACAGCGGCATGATATAAACCGAACCATACAAGCCTAAACCCAGCGCGATGTTGACAACGCTCGCCAGCCCAAAGTTGCGCTGCGTCATCAACCGCAGATTGATAAACGGCTTCTTGCGCGTTAATTCGATGAAGAAGAAAACGGCGAGGAAGATGACCGCGATCGCTGTGAGCCGCACAATGAGCTGCGACCCAAACCAATCTTTACGGCTACCTTCCTCAAGGACAACTTGCAGCGATCCCAGCCCGATCGCCATCGCAAAGATGCCGAACCAATCGCCCTGTTTCAGCAGATGAAGCTGCATCGGTTTCGCATCAATGGCATACCAGACTGCCGCAATTAACAGCGCACCGGGAATTAAGTTCAGGTAAAAAACATAGTGCCAGCTATAGGTTTCCGTCTGCCAGCCACCGATTGTAGGACCGATCGACGGCGCAAACACAGCCGTCACCGCGAACATCGCCAGCCCGGTTGACTGCTTGCTGGGCGGCAGCATCGTCAGCAAGATTGTAAACGCCATCGGGATCAGCACCCCGCCTGTGAAGCCCTGGAAGGCGCGAAAGACAATCATCGACGGCAGATCCCACGCAATGCCACAGCACATTGAAAAGAAGACAAACAGCGTTGCATTGACCAGCAAATAGCGTCGCGTCGAAAACACCTGTGATAGCCATCCCGTGAGCGGAATGACCACAATCTCTGCCACCAGGTAGGACGTTGAAATCCAGGAGCCTTCCTCTAACGTTGCTCCCAGCGCTGCCTGAATATCTTTTAGCGAAGAGTTAGTGATCTGAATATCCAGCACAGCCATGAACGCGCCCAGCATACTGCCCAGCACTGCAATCCAGGTTCTAAAGGAGACATGATCGGAGGGCGGTTGAGTTGCAATTGACGTTGCCATAGGGATAGACAGGTGAGAGCGTAAAAAGGAGTTAGATACCGGAGACAGCAAATCAGCAATAAATTTTTTAAGTGGCGATCAGCAATTTTTCTGATTGCTTACATGCTCTATAAACTGCTGGTCAGCTAAGTTGAGAGGAACATAGATTGAGTTAAAAAGTTTATGCAGCTCATTATTAAAATAGCTGTGCCTCTTCACCACGTCCTCAAGCGTCACTCATTATTTGAGCCAAAAGATAACGAGCCTAGATCTCGGTAGCCACTGACAACTCGCACAATTTCGACATTGTTATCTGCCACTCGGTAAAGGATAACGTAGCCCTCTAGTGGGATACCTCGTAGCGAAGGCTCAATTTCTGCATAGCTGCGTCCAATGTTTGGAAAATTAACTAGGTTCCGACATTTCTTATTGAACTCTGCAATAAAACGTTCCCCTGCCTCAACATCACGACTGATAAAATAATCAACAATCTCGTTTAGATCTCGGCTTGCAGCAGGAGCAATAATGTAGCGCTTCATCCCTGCGTCTCGCGGGCTTGACGAAACCTCTCCCGAAGGTGGGCAATGACTGTTTCGCCATCCAGTCCTTGACCCTGGCTCAATTCCTCTAAACCAACTGCCGCCTCCTTCCGGGTTTGTTCAACCCACAGCCCATAAAGCTCATCCCGTTCTTCAAGCAGACGAAACGCTTCCATAATCACTTCATCCACGCTCTGATACTTGCCGCTCTTCAGCTTTTCTTGAATGAACTGTTCCTGCTCTGGCTTTAACGAGATACTCATAAGCTTTACCTCTGCTTACTCAAATCATAGGTTGGTCGCACTACAAACAACTTAAAGAATGGGGTTTTTCACCGATTATCTCCATAGGTATTAAGTCGGTTGGCTTTCAGCTAGATTGAGCATCAAGCATCGGTTTGAGGCAAGAGTCCAATGCGCCGATAGACTAATCGCATCGATCGCCGCATTTCGGGTAACTGTTTGGTAAAGAGAAGCGAACCACCGATGCAAAGAATGCCGCCAATCATCAACGTATTGGGTGCACCAATGTGGGTTGCAAGGCTGCCTGCCACCAGATTACCGAACGTCACCGTGCTGGTAAACGCCATCATGTAGAAGCTCATCACTCTGCCGCGTTTGTCATCCTCGACGATCGTTTGCAGCACGGTATTACCAGAGGTGTGTTGCAGCACGAGACCCGTGCCGATCAGTAACACTGCCAGCATCGATAGCCACAGCACACGCGAAAGCGCAAAGACAATGAGCGCGCCTCCAAAAATAGCAGGGGCGATCGCAATGAGCTTACTCAACCCCAACGCACTGGGTCGGGAGCTAAGGTAAACAGCGGCAAGCAGCGCTCCCAGTCCAGACGATGCCATCAAAAAGCCCAGTGTTTCCGGTCCGCCGTGCAGGATCTCGGAGGCAAAGATGGGTGCCAGCGTCATGTAAGGCATCCCGACCAAACTTACCAGAGCAATCAACAAAAGAATCGAGCGAATCGGCTGAAACCCAAAGGCGTAAGTAAAGCCTTCCTTCAAGCTGTACCAAAGCGTTTCTCGTGGCTTCTCAATCACCGCCGCTTGTGATGGTAAGCGCATGGCTAACAAGCTAGCAATCACGGCAATGTAACTCACACCATCAATCAGAAAGCAAACCCCTGTATTCGTCGCAGCGATGATTAAGCCCGCGATCGCGGGACCCAGTAACCGCGCACTGCTGAACATCGACGAATTCAACGCGATCGCATTACTCAAATCCTCCCGCCGCTCAACCATAGTCACCACAAACGATTGACGCGCGGGCATATCAAAGGCATTGATCCCCCCCTGAAACGCTGCCAGAATGACGATCTGCCAAACCTCGATCGTTCCCGTCAGTGCCAAAAACGCCAGCGCCAACGATTGGATCATCGCCAAAATCTGCGTAATCACGATCGTCCGGCGACGATCCCAGCGATCAACCCACACGCCTGCAAACGGAGTCAATACAAAGTTGGGAAACTGATTGGCAAACCCAACCAACCCCAACATCAACGCCGAACCCGTCAGGTGATAAACCAACCAAATGGTGGCAGTTTGCGTCATCCAGGTGCCAATGAGCGATGCACCCTGACCCCAGAAAAAAAGCCGATAGTTGCGCGATCGTAAGGCGCGTAACATCGGCTTCAAGCGTTCAAGTCCAAAGTTCATTACCGTTTATATCTACTGGTTCACTTCAAATGGGTGAGGGGTAAGGTGAGAGGGGTCAAAGAGAGTTTTGAGTTTTGAGTGAAGAGTTTTGAGTTTTAAGACACAAGCTTGCTTCTGCTTTGCGGTGAGGGGTGAGGATTGAGCTTTAACGACTAATCAAGCTTCTTAGCCTTTAGCCTGTAGCCTGTAGCCTGTAGCCTGTAGCTTTTATCCTTCTGCCTTCTGCCCCCTCACTCCTCACCCCTCTTACTTCACCGCCACCGTCACCACTGCCGACATCCCCGGCGCAATCATCGTCTCGTAGCCTTTGATGCTGTTAGAGTCAAAGACGATTTTGACGGGAACACGCTGTACGACTTTGGTGAAGTTGCCTGTTGCGTTATCGGGTGGTAAGAGGGCAAACTCGGCACCCGACGCAGGCGAAAGACTGTCCACTCGACCAACAAACGTTTTATGCGGGAAGGAGTCGAGCTTGATTTCAACCGCTTGTCCTGGACGCACTGCCTCAAGCTGGGTTTCTTTAAAGTTGGCAGTAATCCAATACTCGTTGTTGACCAGTGCCATCAGCGGCGTGCCAGCCTGAATTTGCTGACCAATCTCAACGGTTTTGCGCCCAATACGTCCATTGCTTGGAGCCGTAATGGTGGTGTAGGAAAGCTGGAGTTGGGCATTGCGCAGGGCAACCTTGGCTTGTGCGATCGCCGTCTTCGCTGTGCCAAAATCACTCTGGCTAACGCGCGTTTGGATGCCCTTCGCTTCGGCTTGTTGCAGCCCACCTTGAGATGAGGTTAACCCTGACACAGCAGTTGCCACGGTCTGTTGACTCTGTGCGACCTTTGCTTCCGCCTGCCGAATGGCTTCTTTACCCGCTCGCTCTTGCGCTGAAGCAACGCTATACCCCTGTAGGGCAGCATCTCGCTGCTGTGCAGAGATTGCACCCTCATTAAACAGGTCTGTGTAGCGCTTGTAGTCTGCCTGATTCTTTTGCAGATTCGCTCTTGCTTCTTGGAGCTGTGCCTGTGCCTGCGGGACACCTGACTGCGCTTCTGAGACTTGTGCCTGTGCTTGAGCGATCGCCGCCTGTGCTTTGCCAAGATCACCCTGCGATTGAGTTGTGGTTGCTTCAGCGTTTTTGGCAGAGAGCGCAATACTAATTTGTGCCGAATTCGCTTTTTGCTGTGCCGCTGCCAGATCTGCCTGTGCTTGCTGAAGCTTGATCTGATAGTCACGCGGATCGAGTACGACTAGAGGTTGTCCAGCGTTTACCTGCTGGTTGTCGTCCACCAAGATCTGCCCCACAGTGCCGGGGACACGGGCGCTAATTTGATGAATGTGCCCTGCTACTGTGGCGTTGTCAGTTTCTTCATGGCTAGAGGCATACTGCCACCAATGGAACCCAAACGCTCCAGCAGCGATCGCCCCAACCCCAGCAGCAGCCAGAATCAGCTTGATCGGACGTTTACGCGGCGCTGGTTCAGCTACCGGAGGCTCGGCATCCGGTGGTACAGCAGCAGTTGTGGGAGGGTATGTTGCAACAGAATCCGCGTCTTCAGGAGCAAACTCTTTAAGCGCTTCGGCAGTTTGAACTGGCTCAATCGACGTGGGTTCCAAGACACTGAAACCACGTCCATTAACTGATTGACCATTCGAGCGTTCCATAGCGATTACCTGACTTAAAAACGGTGTGATGTGGAGTTATAGCAATAGACAGATGGGTTAGGACGGGGTGCAGGGGTTCCACCCCTGGCTGGGGGCAACGCCCCCACACCCCCTTTGATCCCCATGTCCTAAACGTTGTGACGATCGTTATAAAAACGTTGCAGAGCAGTGAGTGAAACCTGAAGAGACCAACAAAGAGGTAGTACGAGCCTATTTATTTCATGTACGTAGTTTTCGCTTACAAACTCTTCAGTACCAGTAGAGTATCAAACCTGTATTAAGAATGCGTAACACTTGAGGAAGATGTAACCAGCATTCTTACTTGAGTCGTATCTTTACAGTCGTCTAAAGCTCACAAAATGGCTTCCTCTAACAGCATTACCAACTTGGGTGAGAACTGTCGCCAAGCATCTACCCAAGCGGCTCAAGACACAGCGCTAGGAAAGATTGGCGATCGCTCGATTTAGCAACGCTGAAAATTGATCGCGTTCACTATGAGACATCCCTCGCATCGCCTGCTCCCGCACTTCCATCGCGATCGGCGGCAGAATTACCTCAAAATTGCGACCGTCCTCAGTCAGCCAGATGCGCCAAATGCGTCGATCGCAGGAGTCGCGCTCTCGCCGAATTAAGCCTCGACCTTCCATGCGATCGAGCACGCCCGTCAACGTGCCACCCACCTGCTGAAGCTTCTCACCAATGCTAGAGATCGCTAAACCATCCTCTTTCCAGAGACAGCACAGCACCACCCAGTGAAAAATCGTCAAGTCAAACTGGTCAAGCTGCTCTTGAAAGCGCCGTGCCAAAAGCTGGGATAACAGCTTGATCCGGTAGCCAATTCCATGAGGTGCCATGACTGCCTGAAATCCATCTGGCATGGCTTGCCCAACTGATTGAGACATCATTTGGTTTGACCTCATTACTTAGCGTACTTACTATTTTTAGAATATGGTATGGCGCGGGTGGTTGCAAGCGCCTACTTACTCGGCTTTCCTCACTGCACTAGAGTAGAAACCGGGGTGGCGTTAGCCAAAACAAGGCGCTATTCCCAATGGGTGGCTGTTGATCGGGCAGGGTTAAGCCAATCACACCCGCTTTTTTCAAGGTCAAAGCCCCTTTCGCTTCACCCCAAATGAGGGTTTCTGCCCAGGCGCTGAGCTGTGGTTCATGCCCAACCAGTGCGAGAGCCGTGCTTTGGGGCGATCGCCAACTTTGAAACCAGTCCAGCCAAGCATCTAAACTACCGCCTGGAGCAAGCTGTGGTGATTCCTGTAGTTCAGGCGACAGCTTCGCATCCAGCAAAAGGTCTGCCGTTTGACGGGCGCGGATCAAAGGGCTGGTCAAAATTAGATCAAAGCGTAGCTTCAACGCATAAAGCCGTTCAGCGATTTGCTGTGTTTTTTGCTTGCCCTCGTCAGTCAACGGACGCTCATCGTCGTTGGCATAGCTGCCATGTTCTCCTGCTAGCCCGTGACGAATGAGGTACAAATCAACGGGCATAACTTGAAAGCTAAAGGATGAAGGCTAAAGGCTAAAAATAGGAGGCAGGAGATAGAAGCTAAGGGAGCGGAAGACTAGAGAGTGGTGCAAAACGCTCAAAACTCATCCTTCATCCTTTAGCCTTTCTTTTTAACCCACCCCATTGGGATAGTGCTGGTCTGGGTTGACCAATCGCAGAAGCTTTTGTTTGACCTGAGCATCGAACACGCCCCATTTCATCTTGGCGTACTCAGAGCTTTCGGTAAAACCTGACAGGAAGCCGAGGGGAATTTCAAAGCCACCTGCCTGCGATCGTCCGCCGCCAAAGAAGCGCCCTTGAGCATCCTGACCAAAGGCTTCTTTGATAAATTCGTCTGGGTCAAGCGTCAGTTTATTCGTTCGTAGAGAACCAACGACAAGCTCTAATTCTTCGTCTTCGTCATGGACAATGCCGTAGACAACCGCTGTGTGAACGTTTTCTTCCGTCACCAGGAAATCTGCTGCTTGTGGAATGGCATCGCGATCGTCGTAGCGCAAATAGCCAACACCCGCAATCGAAAAGTTGTTTTGCACAATGCGGTTTTTGAGCGATCGCTCAATGACATCCATTACCTGGCGCGATCGGGACGACTGAAGTACCGCATTCAGCAGTTGAGCATCGTAAAAACGGCTCAGATACGCGGCTGCGAGAAAATCTTCTTCGCCAGCCTGCCGCAGCGCGTTGGTATCAGACCGCAGCCCGTGCATCAATGCAGTAGCGCACTTCACATGTTCGCTGGTGTTGCTGTCCAGCTTAAGTAGCCCAGCCTGGAGGTATTGCGTCAGGATCGTTGCTGTCGCACGAGTGTAGGGACGAATATCCACAAACTCAGCTTTGATGTCTCCCTGCATACTGTGATGATCAATAACAACCGTAATGGGAATGCCAGCCTGCTGCACAGACGGCAACAGTTGGCTGGTGGTTCCCTGGTTGTCTAATAACGCACAGCCCTGGTATTTCGACAGGTCGCGGGCTTTCAGCGTTTGCGGTGTCATGCGCTGCACAGGCAGATTAGTCAGCTTGACCAGGGCAATATTTTCCTGATGGCTGAGGGTGCCTGCGTAAACCATGTCGCACTGGATGTCATATTTCTGAGCGATCAGCTTGTATGTCCAGGCAGATGAAAGCGCATCTGGGTCGGGAAAATCCTGGAGCACCAGCAAGTGGCGATCGCCCCGATGCCGCTCTAGAATTTGACGAAAGGCATCTACTTTCTGGATTTGCTCTGCGGAGCGGGGAATGTCGTAACCAAAGGGTTGCACTGCTTGTTGCGGCAGTGGTTGATGCATGGGCTTCACTACTGGCAATATGTCAATTTGCTCGACAGCACTTGATGCCGTAGGAGCAGTGAGCGGGTGGGCTTCTGTCAACATGATCAGATTGTCGAGCGAGGGAGGCGAATCGTGCATTTTGGTTAGGAGGTGGATGAAGCTAGGCTTCTGTGCGATCGCCCGACTGACTTCACCAGATGTGGTGCGATCGGTACTGATGTGATCTTCGCAAAAAAAACGCAAAACGTCATAAGCCAAACGCCAGATCTCTAGACGAGTAACCTGCTGATGCGACTACTCAAGTTTAGAATCAATGACCGCAGTCAGTCGTTCATCGTTCATCACTGCCAACGCTTGACCACAAGCCTGTGAGTTGCTGGTACTTCAACACAAGCGCTTAGAGCGCAATGACACTTAAAGACCAATGACACTCAAATACCAATGACATACTTACGCCACTCTTGATTCACTCCATTCTTCAGATGTTTAGTTACTTCAAAATAGAGACCGCTGTAAGGTTTACGCGGTGCCACATGAAGCGGCATATTGGCTTCTTTCGGAGTGCGGTTGCCTTTTTTGACGTTACAACGCACACATGCCGTCACCATATTTTCCCAGGAATCACCGCCGCCGCGCGATCGAGGGATCACATGATCTAACGTAAGCTCATCGCCGATATAACTACAATACTGACAGGAGTGGCTATCGCGGTGAAGCAGGTTACGACGCGTCAGCGGGATTTCCTTGTAGGGCACGCGGACGTAATGACGCAGCCGAATCACCGTTGGCAGCGGCAAGCCAGAGTAGACATACTTGCCATTATGTTCAACCTGTTCTGCTTTGCCTTTGATTAGCAAAACCACTGCCCTGCGCCAGCTCGTAATGTTGAGCGGTTCGTAGGACGCATTCAGCACCAGAACCTTGCCCATGTGTGATTCTGTGAAACAAGAGTTTAACAGATGGTAACACAGGTAACTCGTGAGAGGGCACCAGGATGTGGTAGGGCAGGGAGAGGAAAGGCATTCTTTTAGAGGAAGCAGTTGGTCAGCCCGTACAGGTTTGGTGTAAGTTTCGGTTAAGCATTCTGTCTACTGTGCCGCACTTACTTTATGTCTCAACCGCTTAACCTTGTGAATACGTATGCCTGTTTTGGTGGCACCGTTGGCTTTTACAGTCATCAGTCGGTAAGCTGCAATGGAGTGATGAAATTTGCGGTGTACTTGCCGCCACGATCGCAGTTAGAACCTTTACCCGTGCTGTACTTTCTGTCGGGGCTAACCTGCACCGAGGAGAATTTTATGGCGAAAGCAGGCGCACAGCAGTTTGCGGCAAAGCATAACGTGATTTTGGTGGCACCGGATACTAGCCCGCGTGGTGCAGGCATTCCTGGTGAAGATAACGACTGGGACTTTGGCACTGGAGCGGGATTCTATGTGGATGCAACAGAGGAGCCTTGGCGATCGCACTACCGCATGTACAGCTATGTCACGCAAGAATTGCCTGCGTTGATTGCGGCAAATTTTCCTGTAACCGCTGATCGCCAAGGCATTTTTGGGCACTCGATGGGCGGACATGGTGCGTTAGTCTGTGCATTGCGGAATCCAAACCAGTATCGTTCGGTGTCTGCCTTTGCGCCGATCGTGGCACCCATGCGCGTGCCGTGGGGACAAAAGGCGTTTACTAACTATTTGGGAGCTGATCAGGAGACGTGGCGATCGTATGATGCCAGCGAACTCGTGCTGACGACTCAACTCCAGCAGCCGATTCTGATTGATCAGGGCACGGTTGATACGTTTCTGGAAAAGCAACTCATGCCGCAGGTCTTTGAGCAAGCGTGTGCAAAAGCAGGACAGCCACTGACCCTACGACTGCAAAACGGCTATGACCACAGCTACTACTTCATTTCCACGTTTGTCGAAGACCACATTCGGCATCACGCAGAAATTTTGTGGCGCTAACGTTTAGATCCCGACTTCTTCAAGAAGTCGGGATCTGGTTCTCACAAAAAAGGCTGATCGATTCGCTTTCGCTATCTCGATCAGCCTAGAAGTTAAGGAGTGGTCAACTTAGCTGCGGTTGCCAAGCCTATTTGGATTCAGTGAAGTCAGCGTCAATTACGTCATCGTCAGCGCCACCAGAGGGAGGTGTGGAATCACCCATATCAGGACCGCCGGGAGGGGGAGCACCTGCCTCGCCACCCGCTTGCTGATAGAGGTTGCTGCTGATGCTGTAGAGCGACTGTTGCAGTTCGCCTGTCAGCGTTTTGATCTGATCAAAGTCTTCTTTGGCGATCGCCTCGCGCAGATCTTTAATTTGCCCTTCAACCTTAGTCTTATCAGCTTCAGGTACTTTGTCACCCAGTTCGTTGATTTGCTTCTCAGCTTGATACGTCAGCGAGTCTGCCTGATTCTTCAGGTCGATCTTCTCACGCCGCTCTTTGTCAGCCGTTGCATTTTGCTCGGCTTCACGCACCATGCGTTCGACATCGTCTTTCGGCAGGGTGGAGGCACCTGTGATGCTGATGGACTGTTCTTTGCCAGTGCCTTTATCTTTGGCAATGACGTTGAGAATCCCGTTGGCATCAATGTCAAAGATGACTTCAATCTGAGGTACGCCACGAGGAGCAGAGGGAATACCATCCAGACGGAAGGTTCCCAGGCTCTTGTTGTCGTTCGACATTTCGCGCTCGCCCTGCAGGATGTGGATTTCCACATTGCTTTGACCATCTACCGCTGTCGAGAAGACTTCCGACTTCTTGGTCGGAATAGTGGTGTTGCGTGGAATGATTTTGGTCATCACGCCGCCCAACGTTTCGACACCAAGAGACAGTGGGGTGACATCCAGCAGCAGAATGTCTTTGACTTCGCCAGACAGAACGCCAGCTTGGACAGCGGCACCAACAGCGACCACTTCATCAGGGTTCACGGTTTGGTTTGGCTCTTTGCCCAAAACGCGCTTCACCAGGTCTTGTACAGCGGGAATGCGGGTAGAACCGCCCACCAGCACCACTTCTTCAATGCTGCTCTTGTCAAGCTTGGCATCACGCAGTGCATTTTCAACCGGGATGCGGCAGCGATCGATCAAGTCAGCGCAGAGTTCTTCAAACTTCTGGCGGGTCAGAGTTGTATCCAGGTGCTTGGGTCCATCCTGAGTCGCGGTGATGAAGGGTAAGTTGATTTCTGCCTGCGTCACGCTCGACAGTTCAATCTTAGCTTTCTCAGCCGCTTCAGTCAGGCGTTGTAGCGCTTGCTTATCTTTGCGGAGGTCAATGCCTTCTGCTTTGCGGAACTCTTCGGCAAGGTAGTCCACAATTTTCTTGTCGAAGTCATCGCCACCCAGGTGAGTGTCACCAGAGGTGGACAAGACTTCAAACACGCCATCGCCCACTTCTAGGATGGAAACGTCAAACGTGCCGCCACCCAAGTCAAACACGATGATGGTCTCGTTGCTCTTTTTATCTAAGCCGTATGCCAGCGACGCAGCAGTTGGCTCGTTGATAATCCGCAGCACTTCCACACCCGCGATCTTTCCGGCATCTTTGGTTGCCTGACGCTGGGAATCGTTGAAGTAAGCCGGAACAGTAATGACTGCCTGAGTTACCGTTTCGCCCAGATACTTGCTGGCATCTTCCACCAGTTTCCGCAGCACTTGCGCGGAAATTTCTTCGGGTGCAAATTGCTTGCTAGCAGCGGGGCAGTCCAGTTTCACGTTATTGCTGACGTTCAAGACCTTGTACGAGACTTCGGTCGCTTCGTTGGTCACTTCGTCAAAACGCCGACCAATGAACCGCTTCACCGAATAGAACGTATTTTCGGGGTTCATCACCGCTTGACGCTTGGCGATCTGCCCGACGAGACGATCGCCATTTTTTGCAAAGGCGACTACAGAGGGGGTGGTACGAAATCCTTCGGCGTTTGCAATGACAGTGGGCTTGCCACCCTCCATCACTGCGACGCACGAGTTGGTTGTACCTAAGTCAATTCCAACAACTTTTGCCATGAGTGCTTCGGCTCCATCAAATGTACGAAAATAATTACGGGGGGTGGCGTTAGCCAATCAGACAAAGCAGGGAAGGGCGATCGGTTAGAGTCGAGCGGAGCAGCAATGCTACCGATACCACTGAATTACGCACAATGCGCCTTCCTACTCTCTCTATACTGATCGCGATTGATGCTCTGATGAAGGCGTATTTACCGAACCTGAGGTTGGACGGTTGGGCAGGAGGGAGAGTTTTGAGTTCGGAGTGATGAGTTTTGAGTTCACAGTCATAACTTAAAACTCAAAACTCAAAAATCTTTCCTACGCTGCCTTCTCTGCCCAGAGGTCGTCAGTCTTTGCTGCTTCGGTCGCAGCAGGAACGGTGTCATTGCTGCCTTCTGGCGCGGTTTCAGGGGTTGCACCTGTCAAATTGACTTTCACCACTTTGGGGCGATCGCTCACCGCTTTGGGCAAGGTCAGAGTCAGAATGCCATCGGTAAAGTCGGCTTTGACCTGATCGTTTTGGATGGCGACAGGCAGCGGAATCACACGACGGAAGCTGCCGTAGCGGAACTCCGACCGGAAGAGCTTGCCGTCTTCGTGCTTGGTTTCTGCACGATATTCACCTGCGATCGAAACACCTTCGCGGGTTACTTGGATGTCCAGATCTTTCGCATCAATGCCAGGAAGTTCGGCACGAAGGACGAAAGTGGTTTCGGTCGCTTTGAGTTCGATCGCGGGTGTCCAGGCTCTTGAAACAGGGCTTGCAACAGGGGAAGCAGCACGACTGACCGGGGTGAAATCAGCAAACAATTGATCGAGTTGACGACTCAAGGTTTCGACTTCTTGCCAGGGCTGCCAACGAATGAGTGACATGGTGGGATTACCTCTTGAACGTGATGAATGATTAGGAATGCTTCGCTGTATTAAACGAGGCGAAAATCTGTAGTTTTTCAGCATTAAAAGCTTGAGAAAGTAGTGAAGAAAGCAGGCAATACTATTAGTAAAGAATGTCTTAATCGTTGAGCTTTACTGGTAGTGCCAATGAACCTAATGTAAGCCACATAAAGGTTTACTACATTGGGGCAAACCGTAAGCAGACAGTTGTAGTTACCGATGGGATAGTTGCGTGGTTCGTCGATCGCCCAGCGGCAAACCGTAACGCTTAGA
>JACMKO010000103.1 GCA_014380065.1 Leptolyngbya sp. ES-bin-22
CGGTGCCAACGGGTAATGCCATCCTTCTGGTCAATCAACGTAATGCCCTGTGCCTGTAGTTCGTTGCGGATGCGATCGCCTTCCGCCCAGTTTTTCGCCAGTCGTGCATCCTGTCGCTGCTGGATGAGTGTATCAACGTCGCCATCGCTTAAGCCAACTGTTAAGTCGCCAGTTAGTATCGTTTCTTGACTAATATTGCCACCGAGATTCACAGGCTTGGACTCTAAACCCAAAACTCCTAAAAGATTGATAAACGTTTGCCATTGGCGCTGCAATTGATCAATAGGCAAATCCGGCTTGCCCTGATGTACCAATTTATTGCCTTCACGAGTGAGTGTTTTTGCTAACTCGAATAATACCGAAAGCGCGATCGGCGTGTTGAAATCATCATCCATTGCCGCATTGAAGCGATCGACCGTTTCTTGATCCAGCACATCGGCTTCAGATGACCAGCCGGATAATGCAGCAAACTGGGTGCCAAACTGGAGCGCTTCTTTCAAGGTCTTCCAGCCGTTTTCAGCCGCATCCAGGGCATCAGACGTGAAATCGATCGGCTTACGATACTGCGCCTGCAACACAAACAGCCGAAACGCTATCGGGTCATAGTTTGCTAACAAATCGCGGGTGAGGCGAAAGTTGCCCAACGATTTGGACATCTTCTCGCCATCCATATTAATGAAGCCATTGTGCAGCCAGTAGCGCGCCAGCGGCTTCCCTGTTACCGCTTCGCTTTGGGCGATTTCGTTTTCGTGGTGAGGAAAGGTGAGGTCGTTGCCGCCCGCATGAATGTCGATCGACTCGCCCAGTTCATCGCGCACCATTGCCGAGCATTCGATGTGCCAGCCCGGTCTACCTGCACCCCAAGGTGATTCCCAGGACGGTTCGCCCGGCTTCGCCGCTTTCCACAGCGCAAAATCCGCAGGGTCTTTCTTCTTTTCAGACTCTTCCTCAACGTCTACACGACCGCTGGCTCCGGCTTGCATGTCCTCTAGCTTGCGCCCCGAAAGCTTGCCGTACTCTGGAAATTGGCGCACCGAGTAATACACATCGCCATCAGCAGCATAGGCATAGTGACGTTGTTCCAATTCATGAATGAGACGCTGGATGCCGTCGATCGAGTGGGTTGCACGAGGATAGGCATCGGCACGAAGAATATTCAGGCGATCGGCATCTTCAAAATAGGCAGCAATGTAACGATCGGCAATTGCCTGCATCGTCGTCTGCTCCGCCACCGCCCGCTTCAAGATTTTGTCGTCAATATCCGTAAAGTTTTGCACATAGCGCACCTCGTAACCACGCCAGAGCAAGTAGCGTCGCACAACATCAAAGATCACAAAGACTCTGGCGTTGCCCACATGAAAGTAGTTGTACGCCGTGATGCCACACACATACATCCGCACTTTGCCGGGTTCGATCGGGTCAAACGGCTCCTTGCGACGAGTGAGCGTGTTGTAAAGGGATAATGGCATAGCAAAACGATTCTAGAGTGAATGAAAGCGGTTGAGAACGAGCGGCGATCGGTTTCATGAGGCACTGTACGACAACCTCTCCCAGATGGGTGATAATGGGAGACGTGAGCAGCTCTATCATTGTGCAGTGTGCTGTTCACTGCAAAGATCCCTTTCTTGCCCCCTACATACTGATCTCTCAGACATTTGCGCTATGCAATCAGCGGTCACTCCTACCTCTTCCACTGCGATCGATGCTCCTAAGCATGGCTTACCTGTCACCATCATTACAGGGTTTTTAGGCAGCGGCAAAACAACTCTACTAAACCACATTCTGACCAACCAACACGGCGTAAAAACAGCCGTTTTGGTCAACGAGTTTGGTGAGATTGGGATCGACAACGAACTCATCATTACCACTGGCGAAGACATGGTGGAGTTGAGCAACGGTTGCATCTGCTGCACCATTAATAACGATCTGGTCGAAGCCGTCTACAAAGTGCTAGAGCGGCAAGATGCAGTCGATTACCTTGTGGTTGAAACTACAGGACTCGCCGATCCGCTGCCCGTTGCGCTCACCTTTCTGGGCACGGAATTGCGTGATCTAACGCGGCTTGACTCTATCATTACACTGGTGGATGCTGAGAATTTTAGCCTGGATTTGTTCAACAGCGAAGCGGCTTACAGCCAGATTAGCTACGGCGACATCATCCTGCTCAACAAAACCGATCTGGTAGACGAAGCCAATCTGGATGCGCTAGAAGTCAGAATCCGTGACATCAAAGAAGGTGCGAGAATTCTACGCACTGTGAAGGGTCAGGTGCCGCTGGCAATGCTGCTGAGTGTCGGGCTGTTTGAATCTGATAAGTATTTTGATCCTGCTGACAAGGCTCAGGATCACGACCATCATGACCACGAGCAGCATGAGCATCACGATCATGGGCACGACGACCACGCCGATCATGCTGCCTGCGATCACGATCATGGTCATTGTGAGCATGATCACGCGCACGACCATCACTCTCACCACCTGGAGAACGATGGTTTTACGTCTGTCTCCTTCGCCAGCGATAAGCCCTTTGACATTCGCAAATTTCAGTTCTTCCTTGACAACCAGCTACCAACCAATGTGTTTCGTGCGAAGGGCATTCTTTGGTTCAGCGAAAGCCCCAAGCGCCACATTTTTCACCTCAGCGGCAAACGGTTTTCGTTGGATGACGACGACTGGAAAGGCGAACCCAAAAATCAGCTTGTGATGATTGGTCAAAACCTGGATCACGATGCACTGCGATCGCAAGTCGAAAACTGCCTTACCGCAGCCTCTGCCAGTCGGGGCAAAGGCTTTGGAAAGTAGTGTTGAGTTTTGAGTTTTGAGTTCTCAACGGCTCTCAACTCAAAACTCAAAACTCTTGACCTCATCACTTGCACTATGGACTCCAGCCGTCAGATTCTTGTTTGTCAGTACGCTAATTGCCTGAGGAATGGCTCTGCGGCTGTGCTGACAGCTTTCCAGAGCGCTTCTGTACCAGGTGCTATGGTGATTGGCTGTGGCTGCCAGGGACAGTGCAACATGGGAGCCACCGTGCGCATCCTGCCCGATGATAGCTGGTATTGTCGAGTGAAGGCTGGGGATGTGGGGGCGATCGTGGAGCAGCACCTCAAGCAAGGCAAACCTGTTGCAGCACTTCTTCATCCCCGCTTTCATCCTCACGTTTAGGATCGCTATGAGATGCTGGACCTCTTTGGACGGTTTCGGTTCGGTAATTCCTCCCTTTAAGCGACCATTTTCGGGAATCGCTTGCCAGAGCATTGGAGTATGCTAATATCAATGGCTGGAAAGGCTGCTTCGTCGTCACAGCATTCATCTACACGTTGCCGAGACTTCACCGAGAAGCGCCAAACAGAGTCTTTGCAAAATTCAATTACATCACCAAAATCGGTATGAGCCAGCAGGTTACCCATCCCATGGTTAAATTGCAGCGTCAAGTGCGATCGCTCGTCGATGGCAAGCTGCTAAAACCAACAGACAGCATTTGGAAAATTGCCTTGCTTTACGGAGACGACTGGTCTCACTGGAAGCAAGAGCTAATCTCGTTTGAATTTACTATGCAAGACCCAGTGAGCGAGTTGCTTGCTGTGGATTGCTGGGAAGAGGAAGACTGAGGCAATCTGAAAGGCTAAAGGCTAAAGGCTCAGATCCATTCAGCTCTCACTCTTTAGCCTTTCCTAGAGACAGTTTGACAATGCCTGACTCAACTCTTTTGCGGTTTGGTAGCGATCGCTGGCACGGGGTTCAGTCACGCGGTCAATGACCTGACGCAAGGGTGGCGCAATTTCTGGGTAGCCATCCAGCATGAAGCGGTAGCCCCGGCTAGATTTTTTGTAGAGGCGACTGGGATTTTCGCCTGTGATGATGAAGATCAGACTGGGACCGATCGCGTAGAGGTCAGATTGGGTGACGGGTCGCCCCTGCGCTTGTTCTGGAGCGGCGTAGCCTTCTGCACCGATACGAGTGCCAGAGAGTATCCCAACTGCTTTGACGGCTCCAAAGTCCAGCACTGTAATGTGGTTGCTGACGGCTTGCACTAGCAAATTACCAGGCTTAATATCACGGTGGATGATGGGCGTTCTATGGTTATGGAGATAATCCAGAATGTCGCAGGTTTGCATCATCCAGGCGATCGCTTGCTGAGCGGGGACAGTGCCGTGCTGGCGAATTCGCTTTTCTAAATCTTGACCGTGTAGCAACGCCATCACCAGGTATTTCTTCCCTGCCTCAACGAAGAAATCGTAGAACTTGGGAATACCTGGATGGTCAAGCGTTTTGAGGGTGCTTGCTTCCCGCTCAAACAGCTCTTGCGCTTTGGGTATCTTCGCCATGTCAGCATTCATTTCTTTGAGCACTCGCAGCGCATTTTGTGGTTGCTCAGAGAACGGTGAAGCCGTCGGATGCCAGACCAGGTAAGTCGTGCCCATGCCGCCCTTACCCAGTACGCGCAACACCTGATACTGCCGGATGGTCTTTTCAACCTTGACAGGCAACCCGCAGTGGATGCAAAAAAGATTGGCAGGTGGGTTGCCGTTATGGGCACAGGGCTGGCTCTGGGGTTGCCTGCTGGATGGCGCTTTGGGAAGGGTTGGCAGTTGGGGCGTTTTGGCGATCGGTGGCTGCTCTGGGGCTGCTAAACCTGTTGCCGCCAAAATTTGCAGCTTTAGCAGCGGTCCCCCCTGTGCCAATTGCAGCAAGGCATTCTCCGAGATCAACCCTTGCGACATCACGGCTCCATTCACATAGGTGCCATTGGCGCTGTGATTGACCAAATGCCAGGAGGCGTTTCTTGCAGAGGAAGCATTTGCCGCAGACACATCCACTGCGCGCAAATCCAAATGGTGCCGGGACACCAAAAGATCATCCAGGATGACGTGGTTGTCTGGTGCACGACCAATCCGAATGAGCGGTTCGCGTTGAAAGCACCACTGTTTAAGGGGAGTTCTGTGCTGGGGATGAAGGAGGGTCAGAATGACCATGTGGACGTTAGACGCTAGACGCTAGGTTATCATTGTCTAGGTGCTGGGGTGAAGTAGTCTGTTCGCCTAGTTGCTGTTTGCTAAAGCTATGCGGCTTAAGGGCTGCCGATCGGATGAACAACTGCGAACAGGACAACGTGCTAACGCAGGTGATCCAGGTTGGGGCGTACCTTGGCGCGAATGGCGATCGCTGTAATATTGTCATGCCCGTTGAATTGGTTCGCTAGCTCAATCAGTTGCGAGACTCCCTGCTCTAAATTGGCTTGCGAACTGAGTAACGGCTCTACATGAGTACGCCAGTGCGTTTCGAGTAAGTCATTATCAGTCAGACCGTCTGAGCACAGTAACAGAAGCGTATCTTCATTCAATTCAACGTACTGAATGTCTGGTTTAATGAAATGCTCATCGCGGGGTCCTAGTGCCTGAGTGAGCTGATACGCATCCGGTCTGGCGTAAGCAATGTCGGGATCAACCCCTCGCTGAATCTCGCGCTGACCGACTTCGTGATCGATCGTAATTTGCTCTAAACCCCGTTTGCGCGTGTAGCGATAGAGGCGGCTATCACCCACGTGAGCCACTGCCGCTTCTGTATCCTGGATTAGCAATACCACCAGCGTTGTGCCCATACGTCCGCTGCCAGAACGGGCATTTTGCTGATTCACGTCGTAAATCGCTTTGTTCGCAAGCTGTACGGCATCAATTAAAACATCGGGTCCAGGCAGTTTGTTGGCGCTGCTCTCTGAGAAGGGCGCGCTCTGCCACTTTTCTTTGAAATAGCGACGCAGGGTATCGACTGCCAGGGCACTAGCCACTTCACCGCCTGCATGTCCCCCCATCCCGTCACACAAGATGTAGAGGTTGCGGGCGTGAACTGTCTTACCAGAGGGGCTTTCGAGCTTTGCGGTTTGGGTTTCAATGCCAAAATAATCTTCGTTGTGATCCCGTTGCCGACCAATATCAGTGCGTCCAGCATCTTCCAAGTTGAACAACTGCATGGGCAAAACGACGGTTGGCAGATCATCGTTATCACCGTCGCCGTCACCATCAGGCGGCAGGGTTGGCTCTGGAATGGGAATTTCTAAGCGGGTAGAAGCGTTGGATGGACTCAGGTCGGCTGTACTTGAGGTGGGGGATAGTTCTGAGTCGATCGCCGCATTGGACATAGACGCATCAGACGGTTCAAAGCGCTCAAGATCGGGCATCATCTCAGTTTCAGGTTGATTAGCCTGGAGTTCGTGGGCAATTTCCTCAATGCGCGATCGCAAATCGGCTACGGTTTCTAGCTTGCCAGCATCTAAATCTGCTAACAGTACGTAGATTGCACCAATTTGGGTTCGCTGCGACTGAGCGAACAAAGTTTGCCACAATTGCCCTAGATCTTGCAAGGTAAGCGGCGCATCAGGCAGGTTAAAGTGCAGACGCTGTAGACAAATAGCTTGATCTTCGTCCACTCTCAAATTGTCAATTTCTAGCAGGCTCCGGCAAGCCTGCCACGCGTCTAATGTACTCCACAACTCAACTGTTTCGTAGAGCCAATGTAAAAGCTGTAGGGGGGGTAGGGTAAGTTCATCATCCAGCCACAAATCAATGAGCCGAGGTAAAAGCGCTCGATCTTCTAAGAGAATGATCTGCTGTCCGTCTTGCTGCCATGCGTCATGAATGACGGGTAAGGCTTGATGAAATTTGCTGCCCAGCGCCAAATAAGGCTGGGCGATCGTGGGCACTGCCATGACTTGTACTGAAGGCATCCGATCGCCTGGAATTGCCGCAGACTCGCTATCACCCTCCAGTTCAGGTTGGCTTTCAACCTTAAGCTGCCCCAAAGGAGTGTCTGACTCTTGCTTTGCCAGCGCTTCCAACAGTGACATCTGAAACGGTTGACAATCCAAAACCCGCACGTGCATTTCTAGGTTCTCTCCCTCAGGCGAGGGTAGCTTCTCTAACAGCCGATAACGTTGATGGCGATCGAGGTAGGTAGGCGCTTGATCGCTTGGGCTAACGGCTACAGCACTTGGGTCAGCGGATGCTTCTACTGCCGGCTTAGCGGTGGCTAGAGGGAGCTCAGCCGCACGGCGAGATTCACCGGCGACTAGCGCCCACCAGATTACACCCGCAATCTCGCCACATTCCTGACATTGCACCGCATCGAAAGGTACGAGGCTACTGCATTCCAAGCAGGTATTTTGAGTTAGCGATGTGCCGCACTCCTGACAAAACTTATTAGTGTTGGGGTTCTCAAACTGGCATTGAGGGCAGACAAGCATGGTGGGACTTCCTTAATTCCCGGTTGGGAGGCTCAGGGTGGGGGGCATCAGCCGCAGAGACAAACCATTACCCATGACAGGGCTGGAAGCAAGTCACTGCCGTCAAAGCGATCGGGGTGGTCAGACACGACTGTAGCTTATCTAAGCAGAATTCCCAAAACTGCTCCTCTATACACAGCTTATCTGAATGTTCGGCACTCAGCATCTTTGAGAGCAAACGGCGAGGAGTGAAAGTTTTGAGTTCTGAGTAGCGCTGGCTCTTTAAGAGCCACGTCGTGAGCGCGCCGCGTTGCTAGAGCCTTTTGAGTGTCGCCTTGCCGCCTCTTCCCTTGCTCCCTCTGCCCCCTGTCTACAGACCTGAAACTGCCAGCTTCTTCAATCGATAGTCTGCCCCTCGTTTCGCAGCACAAAAACCCAAAGCAACCGATTGATTCGGCTCAATGACTCGTCCCCATTCCGGTGGCTCTACTGTGTAGCGGGAACCTTGATGGGAAAAGGTGCCGTTCCAACTGTTGCGGATGGTTGCCTGGTTCATTTGAAACTTCAGTCGCCAGTTTCGACTGCTGCTGCTGCCATGATTGGTGACTTGAATCGCCGTACAAAAGCCGGTTTGCCAGTCTGATTGGATGGTTGCCTGTACCTGTAGCTGCTGATCAGAACTTGAGGGCGCGATCGCGGCGGTACGGGCTGCTGCTGAGATCGTAGGGGAAGATGGCAGTGCTGACTGACTGATCGATCGTGCATTCCCTACAAACCCAGATACCGACAAGAGCTGGTTCAGCAGTCTCTGCTTTGCCTGATCCACCGTGCGCCAGTCAGCCTGTAAGATGCCGCCAGTATCGCTGCTGTCAGGGTTCCAGCTCCAGTAGGCAAAGTTCAGTTTCTTTTGCTGAATGAAACTGACTAGCTGGCGTTGCCAGATGCCCTCTTTGGAGCTGGCATCCACTTGCCGCCCGCCAAATTCACCGATCAAAATCGGCGCAATGTTTCGGCTGGCAAGATAGTGAAAGCCAATCTCCCAGCGGTTAAGCAAATTTTTCGGAAAGGCTGCTTCTGAGAACCAGGGCTGATTGTACACACCCGGTCCGTACTCATGAGGCGAATAGACCAGTTTGTGCGCCTTGTTCAAACGGACTGGGTAGCGTCCTGCGCCTTCCAGATTGCCTCCCTGCCAATGTCGCGCTAGTTTCTGTCCGGGTACGTTCCTTTCTACGCCTTCAACGACGATCAACCAATGGGGGGCGATCGCCAAAACAGCATTACCCGCTCGTTCGGCTGCCAGTCGCCAATCTGTTGCCCGATCGTTGGTGCCCCAACTAGCGCGACCGTGCGGCTCGTTTTTCAGATCGGCTCCAATCACGTTGGGCTGCTTTTGATAGCGAGTGGCGAGTAGTTTCCAGGTGTCCATCCAATCTGCCTCGGTGAAACCATCGCCATACCAAAGCTCAGGAATCCGCTGATTGTTCAAGCGGTGGCTGTCGAGCAGAATCATCAGTCCCTGTCGCTGCGCCTCTTGAATGATCACATCCATCGCTTCTAAGGGCGTTTTACCTTGCAGATCGCGGTTGCTGCCAATGGTGAAATCAACCCCGCTAATGGTCGCGGCACGTAGGCTCTGCACGGCATAGGGAAGCCGGATGAGGTTGTAGCCCAGACCCTTAATTTGCGCCAGCATCTCCTTATAGTCACGAATCCAGAGTCCGTGAGGCACTTGTGTTTCGGTTTCAATCCCAAACCAGTTCACGCCCCGCAACAAAACCGTTTGCCCGCTCGCATCGACAATTTGAGCACCTTTGGTCGAGAGCGGTAGCTGCATGGCGGCAGCCTCTGCGAGGTTGGGTCGATGCAGCGACAGACTCAAGACGGCAGCAGCCAGGAAAAGACCAATCCAGAGCCAACGAGAACGCTTCCGGCTAAATTCAGGTTCAAGTTGCATCATAAGCTCCACCGCTTTGCAAAACCGTTGACTCGTTCCGATCGGATGCGCAAATGCTGTACACACTGACGCATATCACATAGAAAAGGTGCCTCAGAGAAACGCCATCGTTGCAAAAGGCAACACACGCTTTCTCTCTGTATAATTTCAGGAGGCTTACCGCTGCGAGTAAAACGTACCATGCCCGACTCCCTGCTTGTTGCCAAAACTAATGCAGCCGCTGGCACTCATGCCTGTTATCTCTTACCCGCAATGGCAAACCGTCATGGGTTGATTGCTGGCGCGACGGGCACGGGCAAAACGGTGACGCTGCAACTGCTTGCCGAACGCTTCAGCCAGATTGGAGTGCCCGTTTTGATGGCGGATATTAAGGGCGATTTGTCTGGAATCAGTCAAGCAGGGAGCGACAAGCCAAAGCTGCGCGATCGCATCCAGCAGTTAGGGCTAATAGACTTCCAGTTCGCCAGTTGTCCCGTCGAGTTTTGGGATGTGTTTGGCGAACAGGGACATCCATTACGCACCACGATTTCAGCGATGGGTCCTCTGCTATTGGCACGCTTACTCGGTTTGAACGAAACACAGGCAGGAGTCCTCAACCTTGCCTTCAAAATCGCCGACGATCGGGGACTGTTGCTGCTTGATCTCAAAGACCTGCGATCGCTGATGCAGTTTGTTGGCGACCATGCTAAAAGCTTCCAAACCGAGTACGGCAACATTTCGGCTGCCAGCGTTGGTGCGATTCAACGCGGGTTGCTGGCTCTGGAACAACAGGGAGGCGAACAATTCTTCGGCGAACCCGCGCTGAACTTGATGGACTTGCTGCAAACAGACGCGAACGGTCACGGTGTGGTCAACATGCTCGCGGCTGATAAACTCATTCAGTCTCCCAAGCTCTACGCCACATGCCTTCTCTGGTTGTTGTCTGAACTGTTTGAGCAGTTACCGGAAGTCGGTGACCTGGACAAACCAAAGCTCGTATTTTTCTGCGACGAGGCGCATCTTTTGTTTGCTGATGACTCCAAGGCTCTACAGGAAACGCTTGAGCAGGTTGTGCGTTTGATTCGTTCTAAAGGGGTTGGCATTTACTTCTGCACTCAAAATCCTACCGATGTACCGCTGAAGGTGCTGGGGCAGCTAGGGAATCGGGTACAACATGCGCTGCGGGCGTTCACGCCACTCGACCAAAAAGCCGTCAAAGCAGCCGCTACGACTTTTCGCCCCAACCCAGCCCTGAAGGTAGAGCAAGCGCTTACCGAATTGGGTGTTGGTGAAGCGCTGGTTTCCTTTCTAGACGCTCAAGGTTCGCCAACTATGGTTGAGCGAGCGTTCGTATTGCCTCCCCAAAGTCAGATCGGCGCGATCGCCCCCCACCAGCGCGATCAAAGCATTCGTAGCTCGTTGCTGTATGGGCATTACGAGACAGTCGAAGACCGTGAATCAGCCTATGAACTGTTAAAACAAAAGGCGAATGAAGCGGCTCAAGCGGCTACCCAGGCTGCTGCTCAAGCTGCTGCTGAAAAGCTGGCAGAAAAAGAGCGGAAGCAAGCTGAAAAAGACGCGGTTCAGGCGCAGAAACAGGCAGAAAAAGCCGCTGCTGCTCAGGCAAAGGAAGAAGCTCGCCTTGCCCGTGAACGGGAAAAGTTTCTCATCAACATGGCTGGAAGTGCTGCCCAGGCGTTAGGCGGCTCTAAAAGTAAAAGCATTGTACGTGGAGTGTTGGGCGGTATACTTGGCACTCGACGACGGTAGAGTCTGTCACCGTTTGCTTTCTTCTATCGCCGTTCAAAAAGA
>JACMKO010000104.1 GCA_014380065.1 Leptolyngbya sp. ES-bin-22
CAGTAGAAAAGCGTCAGAGTAAATGATGGGCAGCATAGGGTATGCAAAAGCTGACGATGCTTTGATTGTAGGGTAAGTAGGTAGCCACAATTAATTGTAAAAAGGGGTTTGGGGGCTTTGCCCCCAGGCAGGGGGTTCCACCCCTCCACCCCCAAAAGCATCTTTAGTTTAATTACGTCCAGTTACTTACTGGTGAGTAGGAAAAGAGAAAGGTCAATCGTCTTTTCGCATCGCTGTGGAAAACTGTGGCTCAGGCCTTTGAACCTCCTGTAAAACCATTTAAACGGACAGTGTAATTTGGGTCACGCTTACTTGTGGTTTCGATCACTCGATCGCGCTGTGAAGATCACTCACGATCGCTTGTCACATCACCTGTTCATTCTCTGAAAAGCTCGATATTACTTATATCGCAAGCCCCCGAAAAACCATGTCAGTTCAAATCACGTCAGTCTCATCTACTGCTGCAAAGTCTCTTTCACGTCAGGTCGAAAAATTGCTCACGGGCGTTGCACTCACCTGTGCTCTGAGTTTGGCGACAGAAGGACTGTCACATACCTCCGCCCACAGTAGTGAAGCGCCTGTTGCGCCAGCCATCAGTAAAGTCTCCTATGCTGCTGCGATCGGTTCGATGCCAGATGGGGCTTACCTCTACGGTCAGGCTCCCAAAGCAGAACAACTGGGTGCGACCTACCTAGTCTTTGAAGTGAAGCAAGGCGATGTCACGGGAGCCTTCTATATGCCTCAATCCTCGTTTGACCGCGTACATGGTACGTTTCAGACGGAGCGATTAGCGTTAACGGTGGTCAATAGCTACGAGCAAGCAAGCTATCCCTATACTGTGGCGCTGCAAGCGAGCAGTACGTCAGCGTCGTCTACTCAGCCGCATGTCTCCCCGATCGGCTTAGAAGGCTACTATGCCATCAAGCAACTGAGCGCAATCGATCGACGCATTCTGTCCACCTGTAAAGCTAACCAGCACCGCAGTTTGTAAGTCTAATTCATGGGTTAGTGACGCTTGCAGGCGTTTTGATGTCCAGGCTGCGCCAGAGATACCAGGATGCGATCGTGCGGTACGGTCGCCACGGCTGTCCAATCCGCTCAACCGTTTTTTTATCAGGTAGTTCTGCCAAACTATAGGCGCGACGAATGCCAGAGCGAATGCCGAGATCATCTACAGGCAGCACATCCCAACGGTGAAGCCGAAAGATCAGCAGCATTTGTACCGTCCAACGCCCCACGCCTTTAATGGGTAGCAACGTTTGCACGATCGTCTCATCGTCCATTGCTTCCAGTTCAGTCAGGGTGGGCAACCCGTCCAGCGTTTTCTGCGCCAGATCCTTCAGGTACACAATTTTGGGACGCGAGATCCCTGCACTCCGCAGGTCATCGTCCGGCGTGTTGAGCAGTTCAGCGGCAGTCGGAAAGTTCTGGTCGGGATACAGCGCCAGAAAGCGACGATGGATTGCCGCCGCTGCTTTGCCCGATAGCTGTTGGTAGAGAATTGATTCGCACAGGCAGTAGAGCAGATCGCCCTGCTGTCGTCCCAGATTTAACGTGCAGGCACCCACTTGTTCAATCAAGGTTGCCAGAATGGGATCAGACTGCTTGAGAGCGGCGATCGCCACAGCGTAATCAATCAATTCTCCTGGCTGAGACGCTGTCGTTGGTAGGGTCTTGTCATCATTCATGAAGCGTCAACAGATGATCTACACAAAGCGAGTTTTGCTTATTTTAGCGATCAGCGCGGTGACGTGGTGGGCTGCTGCTTGTGTCACCCGTTCTGAAGGCGGTCGCTCCAGTGCTGCACCCATCCGTCAAGCACAAACCCCTTCCCTCTGGACGCGCCTCCAAACTGGTAAAGGCTATGTCATCATGATGCGTCATGCCCTTGCGCCGGGTACTGGTGATCCCAGCGGGTTTCGGCTGAACGATTGCTCGACACAGCGTAATTTATCAACCGCAGGACGACAGCAAGCGGTACAAATTGGCAAAACGTTTCGCGATCGCCAAATTCCCGTCGCCAGTGTGCGATCGAGTCAATGGTGCCGCTGCCTAGAAACGGCAAAGCTGCTCAACCTTAAGCCTGTTGAAGCCTTGCCGTCACTCAATTCCTTTTTTAACGATGCCAGTACAAAGGCTAGACAAACCGACGCAGTACGCCGCTTGATCGTGTCCAGCTACAACGTGCAGGGAGTAACCATTCTAGTCACGCATCAAGTCAACATCACCGCACTCACAGACATCGTGCCTGCTTCGGGAGAGTCTGTTGTACTGCGGGCAAAGGGTCAGACCATTGAGGTCGTTGGGCAACTCCAAACGCCGTAAGCGCTACATCTTACTGATGATTCGTTGCACAATCTGCACGCCCGTCAACGCCTGCCAGCCAAAGAGTCCCAGAATTGCCACATTCAAAAAGATGTGGGTGTAGCGTGCCCAATCAACGCCCTTCTGCATAAACGGCGAGAGTGAAGCCGAAACGGCAATCATCCCCGTCATGCCCAACCCTGCCAGTAGATGGGAACCGACAAACAACTTCCCGTTGTTGATGTAGGTGACTGCCATGCCACCAATCGACCCTACTACCATCAACGCCAGCACGAGTGAACCAATCTGAAAATGCCTGACGTTAAATTTGCCTTTAATGAGTTCTTTCTTCTCTTCACCCTCAGCAGAACGTACACGGCGCACCTTGATGCCGAGGTACAGCGCGTACAACGTGAGCGCAAACAAAACCCACATTAAAGCGGGATGAAAGAACTGACTCCAAACTTTGACGGATTCGGGGATTGCAGCGTTCATAAGGCTAAAGGATCGAGATACTCCATAAAAAGTAGCATAGAGGAGAAGTGAGGGGAGAGGTGTAAGGAGTCAGCAGCATCAGAAAGGGTAAAGGGATGAAGGGTAGTAGTCAGTGCCCAATAGACGAAACTCTTCAGGAGCGCCACTAAAAACTTCTTTCTCCTCTCCTCCTAATGCAGAAAGTGCCTTACGCCTGTTAGCACCATCACAAGCCCCAGTTCGTTGGCAGCGTTGATGGAATCCTGGTCTCGGAGGCTACCACCGGGTTGAACGATCGCCCCAATGCCTGCTGCTGCTGCTGTACGTACAGAGTCATCAAACGGAAAGAAGCCATCGCTGGCAAGGACGGCTCCCTGAGCTTTGTCGCCTGCTTGCTCCAGGGCAATTTTGACGGAACCGACACGGTTCATTTGACCAGCACCGACTCCTAGCGTGGCGCGATCGCGCGTCACCACAATGGCATTTGACTTCACGTGTTTGCAAAGCTTCCAGGCGAATAGGAGTTCGGCTAGTTGCGCTTCCGTCGGCTGTTTCTCAGTGACAATCTTCCACTGGTTGGGATTAACTGGAAGATCATCCGCTGTTTGCGTCACAAAGCCACCCGCGATCGCCTTAACTGTCTCCTTCGAGCCACTGCTCAAATCCGGCAAGACCAAAACTCTAAGATTTTTCTTAGTGCTGAGAATCGCTTCTGCATCCGGTTCACAACCCGGAGCGACGACACATTCTAGAAAGGTTTTAATCAGTGCGGTAGCAGTAGCCGCATCAATGGGACGGTTCAGGGCAACAATGCCGCCAAACGCTGACGTTGAGTCCGCATCAAAGGCTTTTTGGTATGCCTCTGCCAGCGTTTCACCCAAGGCTGCGCCACAGGGATTGGTGTGCTTTACGATCGCCGCTGCTGGGTCATTGCCATCCATAAACTCTGCAATAATCTGCCGCGCACCTTCTAAGTCAACGAGATTGTTGTAGCTTAACTCCTTGCCCTGAAGCTTCGCCGCCGCTGCCCATCCCGTCGCGATCGCCCCTGTCTGATACCACGCCGCAGGCTGATGCGGATTCTCACCATAGCGCAACGCCTGAAGCTGTGTTCCCACCCACTCAAACCGCTCCGGCAAGGCTTCTCCTGCCTCCTGCCTTTCTAGATACGTTGCGATCGCCCGATCGTACGCTCCCGTATGCTGAAACGCTTGTAATGCTGCCATCTGCCGAAAGGCTGCTGACACCTCACCATTGGTTTGGCGCAACTCTTGCAGGTAGCCATCGTACTGAGTCGGACTACATAGAATCGTGACGTGGGCATGATTTTTCGCAGACGCACGGATCATGGCGGGCCCACCGATGTCAATTTGCTCGATCGCCTCTACAAACGACACGTTCGGCTTCGCAATGGTCTGCTCAAAGGGATAGAGGTTGACGACAACCAGATCGATCGGACGGATTTGCTGCGCCTCCAGATCTGCTAAATCCTGCGGCACATCGCGCCGTGCCAGAATGCCACCGTGAATACGGGGATGTAGTGTCTTTACCCGCCCGCCCAAAATTTCTGGGGAACCCGTGTAATCTGAGACTTTGGTGACAGGTAGCCCAGCCTCTTTCAACGCCTGAGCCGTCCCACCGCTGCTGATCACGTCAAAGCCAAATTCTTCTACCAGGCTGCGCGCCAGTTCGATCAGTCCCGTTTTATCCGATACGCTTAGCAATGCCAGTCGCGCCATGCTGCTCAACTCCCGTAAACCCCTAGATTAGTGTACTGGAGGATGCGCTGGAGGGCTAAACGCTAATGGCTGCAAGCTTCTTTTGTAATGTGAGACTACTCTTAGATCCCCGGTTTCTGATCGGGTCAGCAGGTATCCTGAAGCGATCGCATGAGAAACCAGGGATTTAGGCTTCTAACTCACGCTACGATGGGCGTTGCAGGAGCTAGATGAACAAAAGAAACAGACCATGACTCTGCAAGCAATTACTGTTCCACCGACTACGGGTAAGCCACCCCAAGGATCGATCGTGATTCTGCATGGGTGGGGTGCCAGCGCGCAGGATGTCCGATCTCTTGCGCCCTTGCTTGACCTGTCGGCTTATCAATTGATCTTTCCTGATGCGCCCTTCCCACATCCACATGCACCGGGCGGTAGAATGTGGTACGACTTTCCGAATAATTTTAACTTTCGAGGTACGGCTGAATTTCGCACTCGTGACGATCTTTCTACGAGTCGTCAACTGTTAGTCGATCTCCTCAAATCTCTGCAACAAACAACTGGAATACCGCTTTCGCGCACCATTCTGGGCGGCTTCTCCCAAGGTGCGGCGATGACGTTGGATGTCGGGTTAGGCTTACCGCTAGCCGGACTGATGGTGTTGAGCGGCTATCTTCATGCGCCGATCGCCCATCAACAAGCCGCATTTCCACCAGTTCTGATGGTGCACGGTAGACAGGATATGGTTGTGCCGTTAACAGCAGCAAAACAGGCGCTTAGCAGCTTACAGGGTTTGGGTGTTCAGGTGCGCTATCAGGAATTTGACATGGGACACGAAATTCAGCCGATCGTGCTGGCTAAAGTACAAAGTTTTGTTAAAGAGTTGTTGTCTGATAATAAGTAATCTGCTAAGACGTAGCTTGATCTAATTGAGTGCGGTAAGATTTAGTACGGACTTAGGCTGAGAGTCCAAACTGCTGGTTCAAGCATTTTAGAAAGAGGTGGGAATGATGGCTACTCTGAGCATTGAACAGTTGGATGTGACCCGGTTGACTACGACAGACATTGCAGAACTTGCGATTCGTCTAGAGAAAGACGATTACGTTAGCGCCTTTGAAGGGCTGAATGACTGGCATCTGCTGCGAAAAGTCGCCTTTGAGCGTCCAGAACTGGTGGAGCCTTACCTCTACCTACTAGACATGGAAGCCTACGACGAAGCATAGAATTGCAGTTGGGCGATTGGAGCTTGGCATGAGTTAGTGTCAATCTAAACGCTCAACGCAATCATCTTCAAGGCATCATGCAGGGCAAACGCATTCTCATCGGCATTAGTGGCGGCATTGCGGCATACAAAGTTTGCGAAGTCCTTTCGGCTTTAGCGAAGCAGGGCTTTGAGGTACGGGCGATTCTGACGCAGGCAGCGCAGGCGTTTATTACCCCTCTTACTGTTTCAACGCTCTGCCGTCACCCTGCCTATACCGATGACATGTTCTGGCAAGCAACGCACGATCGCCCCTTACACATCGAACTGGGCGAATGGGCAGACTTGTTCGTACTGGCACCGCTGACGGCAAACACGCTGGCAAAGCTAGTTTACGGCATGGCAGATAACCTGCTGACTAACACAGTACTTGCTTCCACCTGTCCTGTGCTGCTTGCGCCTGCCATGAATACCGATATGTGGGAACAGCCGCTAGTCCAGCAAAATTGGCAGGCAATCCAAACACAAGCCCGGATGCACAGCTTGGCTCCCAGTGCAGGCGTTTTGGCATGCGATCGAGTGGGCACCGGGCGCATGGCAGAACCCGCCACAATCCTCGCTCACATTGAATCCTTGCTGTATACAAAGGGGCAGCGTGATCTGGTGGGCAAACATATTTTGCTCAGCGCTGGCGGCACCCGTGAATTTTTAGATCCCGTCCGCTTTCTTGGCAACCCCTCAACGGGAAAAATGGGTATCGCGTTGGCGCAGGCAGCGCTGCACCGTGGTGCCACTGTCACGCTCGTACACACGCTAGGCGCAACGCTTGCCGCATTACCAGGTGTGCGATCGCTGGCTGTTACCAGTGCTGACGAGATGCAACAAGCGCTGTTCACTTGTTTCCCTGATGCAGATTGGATCATCATGGCAGCCGCAGTCGCTGATGTAAAACCTGCCAGCTATAGCCCCGAAAAGTTGCCGAAGCGATCGCTTCCGTCTACCCTGTCACTGAAACCTGTGCCCGATATTTTGACAGCACTTGCCGCTCTCAAACAGCCACACCAGAAATTGATTGGCTTTGCGGCACAGAGCGGCGATATTGTGGCACCTGCGTTAGAGAAACTGCAACGAAAGAAGCTAGACGCGATCGCGGCTAATCCAATCGATCAACCAGACAGCGGCTTTGGGAGCGAGTCTAACCAGGCTGTGTTTCTTGATGAGCAAGGACGCAAGCAAGTCGTTGCACCCTGTAGCAAGCTCCAGATGGCGCACCAATTGCTCGATTTTGTACAGGCGCTGTCATAATGCCAGACGACAAGCAAAGCGATGGTTAGCCTAGAGGTAAAAGGTTGGGTATGGCTGATGGTCACGATCGCAATCCAGCGTTGTGGCACTATCCACAGCTTGAGTGACGGTTTTGGGAGTTGATCGACGCTGCCATAAGTGCTTCTTTTCTGGCACTGGCATTTCGGCGATCTTGCTTTGCTGTGCTGGTGGCTCTGCTGCTTCAGCAAGGATATAGAGGTAGGCGAGATTTTCCATGGGAACTAGGGAGCTTTTTAGCGCAAGTTTAAATTTGAATGTTGCCAACGTAGAGTTCAACAGCTTTAGCCACCCTGATTGCATCGTCAGTAGACCAGTTGCTTAACAGGCTCAGTCACTTTTACATGCGGTCTTTGACTGGCTGTTAACGCGCTCGGTGCCACGATCGCCTTGCAACGATACGTCTGCTCGATCGCCGCTTAACGATATAGCAGTAGACAGATAGGTTAGGACGGGGTGCAGGGGTGGAACCCCTGGCTGGGGGCAACGCCCCCACACACCCTTTGATCCCCATGTCCTAAACGTTGTGACGATCGCTATACTTATGCTTCCATCATCAGGGATAGAAGATCAGTAAGCATCACACAAACTGGGTAATAACTTTGTTCAACAAAAATAAAGGAGACGTGACAAGGCACATCTCCCAGACTGACAGTGCAATCGCACGGGGAAAAGCAGAAGCAGTTATGCCACGCGATACGGACTGGTGAGTTTATTGAGTTGCTGCACCAGCAGGCTCAGGAACAAGCCGACATCGGTGACAACGCCAACGGACTCAACTGAGCCGCGATCGCTCAGCTTCGTCACGACAGCAGGGTTGATGTCGACGCAGACCATCTTCACGCCAGCCGGAGTCATGTTGCCAACCCCGATCGAGTGCAGCATCGATGACAGCATCAGGATTAAATCGGCACCTTGAATTAACCGGGCATAGTCTTCCTGGGCTTTGATCAAGTCCATTTGCGTATCGGGCAGTGGACCATCATCGCGAATGGAGCCAGCCAGCGAGAACGGGATATTATGGTGAACGCATTCGTAGAAAATGCCGTTGGGGACGACTCCCTGCTCCACCGCTTTCGCAATGCTGCCGTAGCGACGAATTATGTTAATGACCTTCAAATGGTGACGGTGCCCACCGCGCACCGAAACGCCGCGCTTCATGTCTACGCCCAGCGAGGTGCCCATCATAGCTTGCTCAATGTCGTGAACGGCGATCGCGTTGCCACCCAGCAATGCCTGCACGTAGCCTTCTCGTACCAGATGCGCCAGATGTTCGCCACCGCCTGTGTGAATGACGACAGGTCCTGCGCTCACAACGACTTTACCGCCCTGATCGCGGATCTGGCGCAGTTCCCAGGCGATTTGTTCGACTACCAGTTCTACGCGACGTTCGCTGGAGACTCCGGCACCCATAAAGCTGAATTCTTGTGTATTGCGCTGTTCTCGCGATTCGGTTTTGCGAATGGTGCGAATGCCCTCTACACCCACGACGACACGATCGCCCACCTGCAAATCGCGTAACAAGCGGCAATAGGCATCCAGACCGTTGGGTGTTTCGCGGACGACGATCGCGGCATCCATCCGCTGTCCACGTACCCTTATCCATTCGCACTGCACCCGCACTTCTGTGGGGTAGATTGTCGTGACGTAGAAATCATCGGGCGACACGCCTGCCTGCGTTACGGTTTCTAAGATGCTGTCGCACACATCTTCTGGTGGTGGGAGCGCACCCAGATCGATGAGTTGGGTCATCAGGGTTTCCATCACATCGTGCGATGGCGCGGTCACTTTCACTTCTGCCGACGAGGTGCTTTGCCGCTGTTCGCCCAGGCTAAAGTTGAGTACTTGAAAACTACCGCCCCCGTCCACAATCAAATCCAACGCCTGATTGATCAAGCCTGCATCCAGCAAATGTCCATCCATCCGCACAACCCGACTTTCAACCGATGCACTGGCATGAACATCTACCTGTACAGGTTCCGTGACCCGCAGCGTCAAGCATTTTGCCGCACCGCCTGCTTTCAGGAATTCCGTCAAGGGCGTTTCAATGACCTGGAACCCAGCCGCTGCCAGCCGTTGTTTCAGCTTGTCACTGGCTTTGTTGAGGACGATCGCGCGATCGATGTTGACCGCATTGCAAGCGAACGTGACAGCATCCTCTTCGCCGATCGCAATCCGTTTTGCTTCTGGTACGCGCAGCTCAATCAAGCGATTGGAGTAGGCATCAAAGGCAGGCGCGTAGTACAGCAAGTAGCCATCCGTCAGCGGACAGAAGCACGTATCCAGGTGATAAAACCGCTCATCCATCAGCCGCAGCGACAAAACTTCAATGTCTAACCAACGCGCCAGATAGGGATGAGAATCCAGTTCTGATCGAAAGCCATAGCCAGCCCAAAGCCAGCGTCCTTCGCGATCGAACAGCGCATCACCTGCCCCTTCAAACGGCAAATCCTTCGGCAGTTCATGCACCGTAAAGCCATGCCCCTCCAACCATGCCTTAAAGAACGGCTCTTCACCCTGCCGCTCTTTGTGGAAAAAGCGACTGAGCACGGCTGTCTCGCCCAGCACCAGACCTGCATTTGCTGTGAAGACCATATCGGGTACGCCTTTTTCGGGCTGCACCAGATCCACGATCGCATGGTCTTTGAGCACGTGAAACAACTGCTGCCATTGCTCAACGGCGCGATCGCGGGACGACTTGTGTAGATTGCCCTCCATCCACGGATTAATCACATAATCCACGTCGTAGTGGTCAGGCGCACACATGAGAAAGCGAATTGAAGATGTCATAAAAAAATGCCTGCCAACGTAGACGCAGTAAAAAGAACAAGGAACTGTCAACAACCCATTGTATTACAGGTGCTTCCCCACTCGTCGCAGCCGTCATTGTTCAGTAACAATCGCTGCGGATTCAGGCAATGGCAAGCAGTTAAGGAAGGGTTTGTCAGTGTAGGTGTCGCGCCATCACCCTACGTTCTCTAAAATGGAAGCAACAATAGTTTGAGGCTCAGGTCATTTTACCAACGGGTGAGCAGGGAAAAGCCTGCATCAGGGTTTGTCAAGATCTCACGAACTTTTATCGTTCTCTAGAGCTTGTGCGTTTTGATGAGCGAACCGACATTGTTTACACCTTTGGGGGCGAAGATCTGCAAGTAGTAATTTATCGTGACGGCAAGTGGAGGTTTAGATGAAACCAGACTTTGACACTATGAGCTTTGCAGAACTACGGACTTACTTGCTTTCACATCGCAACGACAACAAAGCGTTTTACAAGCTTGCCGATCGCCTGGAAGCAAGCACTGATGACACTGACCTGTACCCGATGCCAGATACCCCTGAAAGTATTGCCATCATGGAAGCCGCCATTCAAGAGCATATCAAGACGTTAGAAGAACGAAACGGGTAGGCGATCGCACAGGCAGTCTTCGTGTTTGTAGTCGCGTTTTTAACCGTCGGACACGTTTCAAGCATCCTCTCAGGTGGAAAGATTGAGAAAATGCTTGATGGTATTGGGAAAATGACCTGGTAACAGATCGAATCCGATCGCAGACTTCAATAAATACACTGCTAGGAGGATAAAGGCACTTAGCGTTAAATTAACCCCCAAAAGAATTACTAAAACGGCGATCGTGTTGCCAACTCTTGTGATTAAACGGGGGATATAGCGCCGCTGTTTCCTCCGGTTGTCTTTACCAACAAAAATAACCACATAGAAGCGTGAAACAATCACATCAATCATAAATCTGAGGTCAACGAGCTTGGCAGACGGCTTTGGGATTGCCTCGCTCAAAATCTGGTGAAATGCCTCTAATTGTTCTGGAGTCAGGCTTTCTCGAATCGGCTGGGCAAGTTGTGCCAGATAATAATTGGGATTGCGGGACGCATAATCAGAGGAGCTTTTGTCATCAGAAGCGTTCACGATTTCTTCTACTCGTAAAGGGGGAATGGCAACAACATATTCACAAGCTGCACCAGGCTTAAACCAAAACTCGTGACGATCGCCAACAAACAAAATGTTTTGGCTCGATTCCAACCATTTGTACAAAGCCATTGGTTGGCAAACGCTATTTTGAAGATTAAAACCATTGCTAATAGCCAATTAAGCAAAAGTTCAGTTGCCCAATGCTGTGCTGGTGTAAAGGGTAGATCAAACCACACTAAGAATTCAGCTTCGCGATGAAAAAGGGTGGCACTCCATAAAATACCGAGCGTACTGACGACAGAGAGCGCGATCGCGCCCGTGCCTGCCCAGGCTAAATAGAGCATCACTGCTTCTGTCAGCAGCCAAACGACAAGAGACGCTTTGTAGCTGATGAGTAGCCAGCCCATAGCCCCGCTGCCTAAAAACAGCACCAGCAATCGAGTGCCAGTGCCTCGCTTTGAGCTTGACAACCTTAAACCTTGCTTAACTAGCCGCAACTACTCCTTATGGTTCCCAAACTAGATGTGAATGCAGCGATCGTGGTAGTCATGATGTGGAGCATGAACGTTCTTTTCCATAGCTGGCTTTTCCATAGCTGGCACCAGTAGTGTTAATTGATGTGAGGTTGTCTCTGAACCCAAACGTGACAGCAGCCGCCATATGCCATCGTCTTCACAACACTGTCTTCAAACGCCTCATGACTGAGTTTCTTTACCAATACCCAACGCTTTACCCTGGCATTCTGCTCAAGCGGTACAAACGCTTTTTTGCCGATATTGAGCTGGCATCTGGGGAGGTCATTACAGCGCATTGCCCGAATACGGGACCCATGACGGGCGTTTGTACCCTTGGTAGTAGCGTCTACGTGTCTGCCAGCGATAACCCTAACCGTAAGTTGCCGTATACCTGGGAGTTGATTGAGGTCTGCGATACAGAACCAACCTGGGTCGGCGTGAATACCAGCTTGCCGAATCGGGTGGTGAATCTGGCGTTGATGGCAAGGGCGATCCCGGAGTTGGGTGTTTACAGCGAGATTCGGATGGAGGTGCCGTATGGGCAGGATAAGAAAAGTCGAGTGGACTTTTTGCTGGAAGGGAGCGATCGCCCGATCTACATTGAAGTCAAAAATACAACCTGGGTGCAGGGCAATCTGGCGCTGTTTCCCGATTCGGTGACGACGCGCGGACAAAAGCATTTGCGTGAATTGACAGCGCTGTTGCCTGAAGCGACGGCTGTCATGCTCTATTTTATTAACCGAAACGACTGCCCGTTCTTCGCACCAGGGGATAGCGCCGATCCATTGTACGGAAAATTGCTCAGGGAGGCGATCGCGCTTGGCTTACAGGTTCTTCCCTGTCGGTTTGATATCTCGCCGCTGGGCATTCGCTATCTGGATTTAGCTGCACTCAAGCTGTAGGTGCTAGCAAGGCTTGACAGTTGTCATCATGGAAGTTCAGGCTCTCATAGGACGATCGTTGAAGAGGAGAGGCACTGGAGTACTGAGAATGGGTTGCAGCGATGTCAAATGATGCTCCTAGATTAGAATATCCGCTGCTATGGGCGATGGGTAGACCGCGAGCAGAACAGAGAGAGCCTGCGCGATCGAAGGTGTCTCTTGCACGCGCGACGGATGATCTGCTGTATGAACTCCAGTTGCTTGGTGCCACAGCAGTCATCATCAGTTGTAATGTGGAGCCGCTGAAACAGTTTCCTGGTTATCCCGACCAGTACGAAGCACCGATCGATCCGGGTGTTGCTGTTTACTTGACGCTTAATGGCGTGTCGTACCTGTTTGCCTGTGACGACTTTGATGCCGTACAGGGCAACATGCGCGATCTTGGGCAACTGCTGCGAGAAAAACGAATGCTGAGTCAGTTGCACGCCAGCGCGACGATCGAGCGTGAGTTTGCGGGTTATAAAACTGCCACCATTCCAATGGAAGGCCCGCCTCGTCGTAAGCCCTGGTGGAAAGTGCTGTACGTTTCACCGGATGCACCGCTAGTCGTGATTGAAGCCGCCTACAAAGGGTTAGCTAAGACGGTTCATAGTGATGTCGCTCAAGCTGGTAGTGATGTGGCAATGGCTGAACTCAACCGTGCCGTCGAAGAAGCCCGGTTAACGAGGCTTTAGGCAGGTTTACCAAAAAAATAAATTCATCGATCGAGATCGTGCAGTAAGATACATCGGGCACCTTTCTGATGGGTGTCTAAGCGCTGCTTTCAGCAATGACGTGCGGTTTTATCCGGATGGCTGCTGATAAGGCTCGTCAATGTAGCAGCAATCCATTCACCGATCGTGTGCAACACCAATCAACGATGGACTCATCAGGCAGTTGAGGAGCAATGAACATGACACAACGGTCAACCTCTTCATTGAGCCGTAGATTAGCATTAGTCGGTCAGGTGTTTCTCTTGACCGGCATTGGGCTGACAAGTGCGTTCTCATTTGAAACCAACCAGGCAACGGTCAAAGCTTTAGAAGCTAGTTCCGGTCAAGTTGCCACATCGGGTGGTACCTGGCGCGGAGCTTCTTTCCCTGTGGAGAATTTTCAGTCGTATACGTCTCCGTTTGGCTACCGTGGTTCTCCCGATGGTTCTCCTGGTCAAGAGTTTCATCGTGGGTTAGATATGGCGGCTCCCGAAGGCAGCTATATTCGCAATTGGTGGGCAGGCAAGGTCGTCGAAGTGTCAGATGATAGCGCTTGTGGCACCTCCGTTGTCATTCAATCTGGCGAGTGGGAGCATGTCTACTGCCATATGAAAGGGCACGTCGAGACGGCAAATGGTGGACGCTATTTGAGCGATCGCAGCGGTGGCATTCAGCTTTTGGAAGGGCAGGTCATACCAGCCGGTGTCCGCATTGGTCGTGTCGGTATGACGGGACGCACCACAGGACCGCACCTCCACTGGGGGCTGAAATATACCGGGAAATGGGTTGATCCAGCGCTGGTGCTGCGTGCGATGTATGCGGAACAAGTGAGAGCCAGAGCGCTTTCAATTCGCTCTCAGGGCTAGGTTCGATCGGCGCAGGGTTGGCGCAGTTTCAGGTCATCACGCCCTTAGGATCGTGGATTAAATAAAACAGACAAATTGTTCGTAGGTAGGAGGCGCACAGCCGTGCGCCCCTACGGAAAACGCCGAGGTTATTAAATTCTTGTTCCTTAGGCAGATTGGGTAGCCCTCTTTGGGAAAGGCTAGAGCATCATCAGGCATCGTCGAGCGATCTTGCGGGGCTGGATTAACCGTCTTGGTCTATTTTTCCCTGTCC
>JACMKO010000105.1 GCA_014380065.1 Leptolyngbya sp. ES-bin-22
GTTGCTGCCGGACGATCGCTTTTTCTAGGCGATGTTTTCTAGGCGATCGTCCAGCAGCGGCATATTCCTTTTCACGTTAAGCCTGAGAGCAGTTCATACAGAGTCGCGATCGCAGAGTTGTCCAATTCACCCTTGTCCTGAGCGAGCAGCGCATCCATCATGCTCGTCACCTGAGCAGAGCCAAACAGCGGCACACCCATCTCCCGCCCGGTTTGTAAAACGATATTCATATCCTTACGGTGCAGGTTGAGTTTGAATCCCGGTTGGAAATCACCTTCCAGGATCCGCTTACCGTGGATGTCTAAAATGCGACTTTGGGCAAAGCCACCCATCAGCGCCTCCCGTACTTTGGCGACATCAACGCCTGCTTTCTTTGCCAGCGTGAGCGCTTCAGCAACTGCTTGCACCGTCAGCGCGACAATGATTTGATTACAGGCTTTCGTCACCTGACCCGCTCCCGCTTCGCCAATGTAGACGATATTTTTACCCATCGCCTGCAAGATTGGGAGCGATCGCTGAAACGCGGCTTCATCCCCCCCCACCATAATCGACAGTGTTCCCTGTTGTGCCCCAATGTCGCCACCAGAGACAGGGGCATCCAGAGCCTCCACACCCGTTGCTTTGAGGGTTGTGTAGACTTTGCGTGCGGTTGCGGGGGCGATCGTGGACATATCAATGTACAGCAACCCTGGCTTAGCACCCTCAATGATGCCGTCGCTACCCAGTGCGACGGCCTCTACATCTGGCGAATCGGAGACGCAGCTAATCACGACATCTGACTGTTCTGCAATCGCTTTGGGCGAATCTGCCAGTCTTGCACCCTCTGTCGTTAGTTCATCCATCGCTGGACGGCTCCGGTTGTAAACAACCAGCGGGTAGCCAGCCTTGAGCAGATTCTGTGCCATCGGCTTGCCCATGATGCCGAGTCCAATAAAGCCGATGCGTTGCATAAAAAGTGAGGGGTGAGGGGTGAGTTTTGAATTAGTTCTGACTTCTGACTTCTGAATCCTAACCACTAACTGCTGAAGGTTTAAGTGAGGAAAGATGTGAAGCGATCAGATGTGCTTGCTTAAGCGCTGGTAGACGATCGCAAGCGCATTCGCATCACCCACATTGCCAGGAAAAAGCACTACAGGTAGATCTGGAAACTGTGGATGGTTGGAAGGGGTGCGCACCATTGAAACGCCTGCAAGCACTTGACCAAGTAACCGAGCCGTCCTTAGTGCTAGACCAGTGCTGAGTGTGTCGTTGGACGTAATACCGCCCTTGCTGATCAGAAAGCCGATGTCGTCGGGCAAGTGGTGAATGATGTCCATCAGCAGAGCAGAGACAGCTTCACCAAAGTCTAATCGGGTTTGCGAGTCGTCGAAGGTGAGTTCTTGACGACTGGTGTAAACAACAGGGGTTTTGCCTGCGCTATGGGCAGCGTTGACCTGCTGCACCGCTTCAGCAAGAAGGGTCGATCGCGCCTCATCTCCTTTCTCCAACAACCGCGCTACCTCTAGCTCAACGCCCACAATTCCCGGTTGTACCAAAAGTTGTTCTAGCTGTTCAGTCGTTTTCTTCACGTGAGAGCCAACGAGCACAACACCAGGCTTACCGTTGCGGACGTAGTTTGCCATCGCTGCGGGCGCGATCGGTTGCGGGGGCAAGGCTGCCAGTGCCGTCAACAAACTTGCCGCACTGCGAAAAAGAAACCGTTTGCCCTGAGCTGCTGCTACGAGAACATCCGCTGCAAACCGATCGAGGTCGTCCTGAGTCTCTGCATCTACCACACCACACTGATTGTCATGGAGCTGTAGCAAGCGATCGAGCACGCCAGACCGGATGTCCTTCAGCAGAAACCGCTCTACGCGATCGGCTGGAATCTTACCTGCGGTTTTCTCTTCCACGTAGTCGGGCAGGTAACTATGGTGATAGCCGAACACCGAATCACGCGCAAACTCAGTTTCATGCACAGGCGTATCCACCCCATTGACCTTGAGATAATGCACACTATCCCGTGTAGTGCGTCCGCCCTCAAAGAATGCAGGCGTGAGGAAATGTGCATCAAAAGAACCTAACTCTTCGGCAATCACATCAGTTTCGATCGGGTAATGTCCCCGCAGGGTGGAATCCGATCGGCTCACAACCAGAAAATCGTGAATGTTCTCAAGCGCGATCGCCTCCTTCAAATGGCGACACGCCTCTCGCGTCACCGCTGCCGCTTTCTCTGGAGCTAATGCCCGCGTATTTGTCAGCACAAAAAAAATCGGCGCATCGTCTGCCAACCCCAACCGGAGCGTTGCCACATCCCATTGCATCAGCAACAGGCAACTGTGAACCGTTTGCGACCCTGTGGGATCATCGTCCAGAACAATAATTTTGGGTTTCGTGTTCATAGTTGGCGTGGGCGATCGTGCTGGAGGAATTTGCCTATTATCTCGTGAGTTGGATGGGAGAATGCGGATGAAGTGTTTAAGGTGTAAGGGAAAAAGCTAAAAGCTAAAGGCTAAAGGCTGAGAGGATGTTTGAAAAGTATAGAGAGTCCCGCCGCTCTGTTGCTATCCCGCCCGTGATTATAAATCCGGGCTAACAGTGCGAAACTCGTTTTAACGGGTTAAATGCTTGCTCCATAGGGCGTTTAGTCCCTTTAGTGGACTTTGTTTCAATGAGCCCGTGATTTAAAATCACGGGCGGGCAATGTCATGAACGAGGAGTTTTCAAATACTTGCTGACCGCTAAAAATAAAGGACATAGGATGAAACCGATCGTTGGAGTCTGGGTACTGGGAGATCAGCTTTGGGCAAAGCAGGCAGCATTGCAAAGCTGCACTGACCAAACAACTCCGGTCATCTTCATTGAGTCGCTGCGTCATGTGCAGGAGCGCCCCTATCATCTACAAAAGCTGGTGCTGGTGTGGTCAGCGATGCGACACTTTGCTGAGGAGTTGCGGCAGGCAGGGTGGGCAGTCACCTACGAGCAAGCGGAGGATTTTCTCACACCACTGAAGGCATGGCTTGAGCACCATCAGATCACAGAACTGCGAGTGATGGTGCCGAACGATCGCCCTTTTACTCGCCTGATCGAATCGCTCCCACTACCCTGCACCGTTACCCTCGTACCCAACAATCATTTCATTTGGAGCGAAGCTGACTTCAGGGCATGGGCGGGCGATCGCAAACGTTTGGTGATGGAAGACTTCTACCGCGAAGGTCGCCGCCGCTGCAATATCTTGATGGCAGGCAAGCAGCCTCTAGGCGGTCGCTGGAACTTTGACCAGGAAAACCGCAAACCGCCCAAAGGCAAACTCACGACTCCTGAAGCGCTCTGGTTTGCTCCCGATGCCATCACGCAAGACGTGATTGCTTGGGTCAAGCAGGATGATCACTTCAAAGCCAGCCAAGAGTATTGGCAAAGCGAACCGTTCCAATGGGCAGTCACGCGTGAACAGGCGCTCCAGGTCTTGCATTTTTTTATCACCATGCGCCTCTCTGCTTTCGGTCCGTATCAAGATGCAATGCTGACAGGCGAAGTAACGATGTGGCACGCCATGCTATCGCCCTATCTCAACCTTGGACTACTGCACCCGATCGAAGTCGTCGAGGCAGCCGAACAAGCGTATCTCAACCATCAAGACTCGTGGCACCTCAGCAGCGTCGAAGGCTTTATCCGCCAAGTTTTAGGCTGGCGAGAGTACATGCATGGTGTTTATAGTTTCATGAGCGACGACTATCCAGAGCGCAATTGGTTCAACCACACCCAGCCCCTACCGGACTTTTACTGGACGGGCGATACTCCTATGAACTGTCTGCATCAAATTCTCACCCAGGTGAAGCAAACGGGCTACGCGCATCACATCCAACGCCTGATGGTGCTGAACAACTTCGCGCTCATTGCAGGCATTTCGCCCCAAGCCGTTGAAAACTGGTTCCACGCCGCGTTTGTCGATGCCTACGATTGGGTCATGCAAACCAACGTCATCGGCATGGGACAGTTTGCCGATGGTGGTGTGCTGGCATCCAAACCCTACGCCGCCTCTGCCAACTACATCAATAACATGAGTGACTACTGTGGTCAGTGCGCCTACAATCCCAAAGCCCGCACGGGCGAAAATGCTTGTCCCTTCAATTTCTTCTACTGGGATTTCCTCGATCGCCACCGCGCCCAACTCACCTCTCAAGGACGCATGAGCTTTATCCTCAAAAACCTGGACAAAATGGCACCAGAGGAGCTGGCGGCAATTCGGCGAGAGGCGATCGCGTGGCATGAAGGGGAAAAAACGTATCAAGAATCAACCGAACGCGAAGTGAAATCAAGCAGGCAAACGTTAAGATAACCCAAACGGGTACTACCAGGTTTTCATGGTTGCGACAGAATTGGAACAATCCAGGTGGATTTGAAACGATCTGGCGATCGTGAAACCTTTGACCTGGAGATGCTTCACTCAGATAGCGGAGGTTTTTGGATGACTTCTCAGCACGACGAGACTACTCAACAAAACCGAACTACCGCTTTAGAGTGTCAAACCAATGGTCATCCAGAACTCAAAGTCACCGTTTTTCCATCAGCACATACTCAAGGATCTGTTTTAGAGAACCTTAAGCAATTAAGAGAGAGGATTGCTAAAGACGTTA
>JACMKO010000013.1 GCA_014380065.1 Leptolyngbya sp. ES-bin-22
CAGGAGATTCTTGATCGCACAGTGGCAGAAGTGCGACAGTTTTTGCAGACCGATCGCGTCTTTATCTATGAATTTAATGCTGCGTTTGAAGGCGTACTTGTGGCAGATGCGGTCGCCCCTGAGTGGAATATCCACACTAAAAACAGCCCCCACTATGTTTGGTATCGCCAGCATGATGCCATTTACGAGCAGGGCGAAATCTACGTTGTGAATGACATCACGCCAAACCAGTTCTCCCCTGCTTACTTTGAACTTGCGCAGCGGCTTGATATCAAAGCAACAGTGGTCGTGCCCCTTTTGCAGAGCGATCAGCTATGGGGCGTTTTAGCAGTGCATCAATGCTCTGACGCGCGCCAGTGGCAACCGTTTGAAATCGCGCTGCTAGAGTCATTGGCAACACAGGTGGCGATCGCCATTCAGCAGGCACAACTGTTTAGCCAGGTACAGCAGCAGGCACAGCGCGAACAACTGCTCAACCAGATTAGCCAAACCATCAACTCTAGGCTAGACGCTGACTACATCTTGCAGGAAATCGCGAACCTAACTGGAGCAAGCTTCAACGTCGATCGCGTGCTGATTCTTACCATTGCTGAAGATGTTAGGGTGTGCAATGAATGGCGCGCCAACGAGCAGGTGATCTCTCAGCTTAGTCTCCGGGTACCCTTCTCAGACTGGCCCGATTTGCTGGACTCAACATCAGATTTCTGGCAACGTCGCTTTTTCCACTCCCCTGATTACGGTCAGGAGTTGCCAACCAAAACTCGCCAGATGCAAGTTGAACAAGCAGGAACTCTGTCTGTCCTTGGGTCTCCTATTTTGATTCACGGTCAGCTTTTTGGGTCGATCGCGCTGCAAACCACAGTGCACCGTCGTGTCTTTAAAGACGAAGAGATCCAATTGCTCCAGCGCATCGCTGACCAGGCGGCGATCGCCATCTCCAACGCCCAAAGCTACGAACGACTGGAGCATCTCGTCAAAGAACGTACGCGAGAACTAGAGCACGAGAAACTGCTCTCTGAAGCTGCCAATCGTGCTAAGAGCGAGTTTCTAGCCACGATGAGTCACGAGCTACGCACGCCTCTCAACGCGATCCTGGGGTTATCGCAACTGCTAGAGCAGCAGATTTTTGGGGCGCTGAATGCAAAACAGGCAGAATATATGAGCCACATTCATAGCAGTGGCGACCATCTCCTCTTGCTCATCAACGATATTTTAGACCTGGCGAAAGTGGAGTCTGGGCAGGACTCTCTCGCTCCCATCACCATCAATGTGTTAGATCTGTGCAGTTACTGTCTTACGCTTGTGCGCGAACAGGCATACGATCGCGGGTTGCAGCTTAGCAGTCAGTTTGACCATGCCGTGACCACCTGCGTTGCAGACGAGCGTCGCCTCAAGCAAATCTTGATTAATCTACTTTCTAACGCCCTTAAATTTACGCCAACGGGTACGGTCACGCTCGTTGTCGAGAAGCAGCCTCACGGTGTCGCCTTCACCGTTGCTGATACAGGCATCGGCATCGCGGCAGAACAACTTCCGCTCCTGTTCATGCCGTTCTCGCAGCTCGATAGTCAGCTTAACCGCCAGTATGCGGGAACTGGGCTAGGGCTAGCGCTGTCTCGCAACCTTGCCCGACTACATGGTGGCGATATTACCGTGAGGTCGATCGTGGGAGAAGGCAGCCGTTTTACGCTTTACCTGCCTGATCCGTCGGTGACAGATGTCTCGCCTCAGGTAACGCCAACGGCATCACCGACGGCAGAACTCTACGCTCAGACCTGGACATCGCACCGCGTTCTCCTCGTGGAGGATGATCCTCGTAGCGCGATCGTGCTGCAAGACTATTTGCAAGCGTTTGGGCATCAAGTGGAACACCTGACTGACGGCGATCGCTTTTTGGACGCGGTGGAGCGCTTGCAGCCCCAGCTAATTTTGCTAGACGTACAGCTAGGGAGCGGTCGCACTGGCTTAGAGCTACTGACTGAACTCCGCATCCAGCCGCAGTTGCAGGATATTCCAGTCATCATGGTTACAGCAATGGCAATGACGGGCGATCGCGAGGCATTCATCGCCGCTGGGGCAAACGACTACCTCAGCAAACCTGTGGCGATCGCGCAGCTTGAAGGGCTGCTGTCAAAGTACTTCTAAGCATGAAGCTAGTTAGCTCTGCAAGCCGACTGCCATCAAAGCGGTCAGGAATAAGCGTTTAGCCTTCTACTGAGAGCCGATCGCTATCCTTAACCCTCATATTCACTCTCAATCTCGATCTCCAGCGTCTCCTCATTAATGCGGACGTAGAGGATATTCGGTCGGCAGCAAACCTGGCAATCCTCAACATACGACTGCTGAGTGCCCCCGCTGACATCCACAAACGTGGTGTTTTCCTCGCCACAGTAGGCACAGTAATATTCCGCTGTATTCTGCATCTGTCTCCCTAAACCCGACACCCAACACCCTACAGCAACGCCTCCATCGGTTGCTTAAAATGTTCCTGTGCACTTGCCAAATGCTTGAGCAGCGTCACTTGCGGCAGCGGACCTTGTAAATGGCTCCAGGGAAGCACTTGCTCCGGTTGCCAGTTTGTATACACATAGAAGTCTAGGCTGGGAAGCTTGCCTCGCAGTTCTTTGAACGCGCGACGGTAGCTGCCCAACGAATCACCATAATGACGGGTCAATTCGAGTAACTGCGAAAGGCGACGATCGCCCCTGGAAAGCAACGTTTGAATCACCGACCAGTTATAGCTTTCGGGGCGAAAATCAATGCCCTGAGGGCGCAATTGCTTTTGCAACCATTGCAGTCGCTTCTCGGCTTTGGTACTTACGCCATACCACTGAAAGGGCGTGTGCGCTTTCGGCACAAAGGTGCTACAGCCAAAAGTCAGCCGCAAGCCTGGCACCGTTTTTTTGATGTCTCGCAGCATTGCCACTGTTTGGTCGAGGTCTTCTGGCTCTTCACCCGGCACACCCACCATGCCATAGAGCTTGAGGTTGCTCAGTCCGCCAGCTTTAGCATTCATCGCTGCCTGGATAATTTCGTCATTAGTCAGCTTTTTATTGACGATCTGGCGCAGTCGATCGCTCCCACTTTCCACGGCGATCGTAATTGAGCGAGTGTCATGCTTCGTCAGCGTTTCTGCCAGCTTGGACGTGACGGTATTCGTGCGTACTGAAGCAATGCTGAGCCGCACGTGATCGTACTCAGGACGATTGAGATAGTCTAGCAGCGATTCAAATTCGGGATGTTGCGTGACCGAAGCGCCAAGCAAACCGAGGCGATCGGTCACGGTGAGACCCTGTGCGATCGCGGGTATCAGCGACTCTTCCACACTCGCTGTCCGAAACGGTAGCGTCAAATAACTGGCAAGGCAAAAGCGACACATCTCTGGGCAACTTCGCACCACTTCGATCATGTAAATGTTTTCCCACGCGGCTTTCTCCGTGACGACAGTCGAGGCTGAGAGCGTGTTGCCTCGGTAGGTCTGTTTTTCAATGCGTGCTGGAATGTCTGCATCAACGGGCGCGATCGACTCCAGGGCACCATCAGGGCTGTGATAGGTTGCCACATACAAACTCGGTACGTAAATGCCCGGCACCTGTGCTAAACGACGGAGTTGAGTTGCGCGATCGGCATGACGCACCGATCGATACGCGGTGATGAATTCACCCAGCAGCAGTTCCCCATCACCCAGCAAAATCACGTCAAAGAACGCGGCAAACGGTTCTGGATTTGCTGTCAGCACCGGACCACCGCCAAACACGAGCGGGTGAGCGTCCGATCGTGCCGCTGCTCGAATGGGAATTTTGAGCGCTTCCAGCAGATTTAAAACGTTTACATAGTCCAATTCCCAGGACAGCGAAAAGCCCAGCAGCTCTGGCTCTGACGGCAGCGGCTCTTGAGCATCGGTAAACAGGCGGCTTACTTGCACATCAGCGCGCGCTGCCAACGTTGCCCACACGACTTGATAGCCCAGGCTGGTAATGCCAACGCTGTACTCATTGGGAAACGCAAAAATTGTGGGGACTGCATCAGCAGTTGGCGTTGCCGACGTGAAAAGTAGACGTTCGGCAGCGAAAGGAGAATCAGTCATGCAGGAGGCAAAGAGAGAACGCGAGCAGGGAGAACGATCTGAAGGGCAGGAGTCAGGAGCCAGGAGCCAGGAGCCATACCAAATCTCGTCATAAACGCTACAGATGTGCCCTCACCCTCATCCCTCTCCCACAGGAGAGGGACTTCAATCCGGCTCTCTTCTCCCAAAGGGAGAAGGGCTGGGGATGAGGGCAAGCTCTGTAGCCTTTGCTAATGGATTTGGTATGAGAAGCCAGGATTGACGTGAGCGTGATGGGTTCCAGAAGGGAAACAGGCATCGATCGCCTCAGGCTAGCACCATTTAGAAAAAGCTAGAGGGCGTTAACCAGGCTGAAGACTGATTTCCAAGAGGCTACAGGCTCATGTCCAAGTGATGACTCAGGAGCAGCATTGCTTCCCCTTCCCTTGTTGTAGCTTTTCTTGAGCCTTTACAGGCGG
>JACMKO010000106.1 GCA_014380065.1 Leptolyngbya sp. ES-bin-22
ACGGTCGGACGGTCGCGTTTAGGACATTCAACATAAGGCACCTACACAGATCACAGCTTGCCTTATATCTTCTGTGAAGCTCAAGCAGTTAGCGTCTGCCTCCGGTCACGCTCTTTTGCCTTTGCGCTCTACCCAAGGACATAAGCTACTGAACAGCTTGTTCTCCAGCATGGTGGTTTGAGCGTGACCAGTTCGTAAATAGCAGCTAAATGCCTGTTCTGCCTTACTCTTCCAATGCTTCTCCACCTACAACGACGTTGCGAATGCGCAAGCTGGGACCGCCACAGCCTACGGGTAAGCCACTTTGTCCACCTTTGCCGCATCCGCCAGATTCGTCCCAGAAGAAATCGTCGCCGATCGCCTCAATATCGCCCAATGTTTTGAAGGCGTTGCCTGATAACGTCACGTCTCTAACTGGCTCGGCAATCTTGCCCTTACGAATCATCCAGGCTTCCCCGGCTGTAAAGGTAAACATTTCACCGTTGGTCATGCCGCCTAACCAGTTGCGGGCGTAAACGCCTTCCTCGATGCCGCCAAATAGATCAGCAACGGGAGTTTTGCCGCGTTCGATCCAGGTATTGGTCATGCGGACGATCGGAGGATAGTGATAATTTAGACAGCGAGCGTTACCCGTAGCGGCTTCACCCAACTTACCTGCGGTTTCGCGCGAGTGCAATCGACCCACCAGCACACCGTCTTTAATCAACTGCGTGGTGGTTGCTGGAGTGCCTTCGTCGTCGTAGAAATAGCTGCCGCGATGACCAACAGGAGCCGCCCCATCAAAGATTTGCAGGTCAGCCGGACCAAACTGCCGCCCGATGCTCATGACTTCCATCAGGTCGGGATTCTCATACGTCATGTCGGCTTCTGAGAGATGCCCGAACGATTCGTGGACAAATAGCCCCGTCAGTATGGGATCAATGACGACCGTGTAAGTATTGCCCCGCACGGGAGGCAGCGCCAGCGAGGCAACCGCTCGTTGGGCAGCATTGCGGACTTGGGCATCTAAGTCCAGGAGATCTTCATACGCCTTACGAGAGCCAGTGGTTTCGCGTCCGGTTTGGACAGTTTCACCGTTACGAGCGGTAGCAGCAAAGCGCATTTCCATATCCACCCAGGATTGCTCCAAGAGCGTGCCTTCGGATGTGGCGAGAATGACATGCTGAGCGCTGTCGCCATAGCGCACGGACACGGTAGCAATTTGAGGACTGACGCGGCGAAGAATGTCGCTGTAGTGCTGACAGAGTACCTTCTTCTGTGCCAGCGGAATTTGGCGAGGATTCGTCCCTGTTAAGGGCAAAATACAGGTGTCCTGAATGGGGTGTGCGGGCGCTAGTAGCGTTTCGTCGTCACCCACCAGATGAGCCGCTGCGATCGCCTCTTCAATGCGATCGCTCAACGTCGAGAGCTGGTTGAAGCTGGCAAACCCCCAACCGCCTCTGTGACAGGCTCTGACCTGACCGCCGATCGCAATCCCTTCGGTCAACGTTTCAGTTTTGTCGCCCCTTAAAAAAATATCCGCGCCTTCTGCCGCTTCAAGGCGCACTGCCAGATAGTCCACGCGAGAGCGGTAGCGCGCTATTAAATCAGAGAGCACATCTTTGAAATGAGGGGGCAAGATAGCCATGTCCAAATCGTCGTGAGAGAACTGCCTTTATTCTGCAATTAATTGCGGCTAGTTGACCGCTTTGCCGCCCTTTGAACGAGAATTTGCGACTGCTGGTGCAAGAGAGCCGTAAGCTTTGGGCAATTTAACAGCAGTTTTGTGCCGAAAGTTGGGGATTATAGAGTATTAATGAACTAATGATTGCGGTAGTTAGTGCTAAATAGCGACCAAAGACCGTCAATCTGAGGTGTGATGCGATAGAGAGTGGGTTAGAGAAGAGGTTGGTCAGTCATGGTTTATACAGATAGTCTTCACCATCCATCGCTGGTAGAACTGGCGCGGGCAGGGAATTTTCAGGCGATCGCGCATTGGCTTAACTCGGCGCTTCTGCCGCATGGCATTCGTGCATATGTCGGGGGCATCCGTCCGGGTTGCTTGAAAGTATTGGTCGAGGTGCCGCTGTCAGCCCAACGAGAGCTGTCTGAACAAGGTCGTAGTCACCTCATCCGCTTCATCTGTCATCGCATCTGGACGTTAAATTCGGCTCAAATTGAAGGCGTTCGTATTGCGGGCAAGCTGACGCACGGGCAAGCCGTTCTCTGGGAACAGGCTGTACGAGTGGTTTCACCAGCACGCCGCGCCCGAAAACTGCGATCGCAGCAGCTACGCACCCAGCTTCAACAAACCGCTCACCAGCGATCGCAGCTTAAAACAATGCGCTCTATGTTGATCAGCGGACCGCCAATTTTTGCCTTTGTCTTTGGTTGCGTTTTAGGCTTTTCTAAAGCACCCTCTGAGCAAACGAACGCGATCGCCTCTTCCTCACCACCGAAACCGAACGCCAGTCCTACGCCAGCCGTTCGCCCTGATACAGTGCAGGCAGCTCTAGAAACGGTGCCTGTGATCAAGCACGATCAGGTGCCTGACCCTAATGACCCAACGGTGACGCTGATGTTTGCGGGCGATGTTACACTGTCTGACCATTTTGCCGACGCGATCGGGCAAGACTACGAGCGCACGTTCGCCAATATGGACGCATACCGCAAGGCAGATGTGGGCATGGTGAACCTGGAAAACCCTCTCACCAAAGCAACCATACCGCTGCCAGACAAAAAGTTTAACTTCAAAGCCAATCCTGACTCGGTAAAAGTGCTCACTAGCGGCGGTATTAGCCTGGTGAATCTGGCAAACAATCACGCGATGGATTATCAAGAGCCAGGGCTGTTAGAGACGCTCGAAACCCTTAAACAAGCAGGTGTTGAGCACGTCGGTGCGGGGCGAGATGTGAAGGAAGCGCGTCGTCCCGAAATCATTGATGTGAAGGGTCAGCGAGTTGCCTACTTTGGCTACTATGGCGCTGATTTTGAAAGTGCAGGCGAAACCAGAGCAGGCACTAACTATGCGGATGAAAAGCGCATTGCAGAGGATATCAAAGCTGTGCGCAGTCAGGTTGATTGGGTGATTGTGAACTACCACTGGGGCGAAGAGTTGGCGACCCATCCCGCTGATTGGCAGGTGAACCTGGCGCACTTTACGATCGACCAGGGAGCCGATGTCGTCGTTGGGCATCATCCTCACGTGTTACAAGGGGCAGAAATCTACAAAGGTCGCCCGATCGCGTATTCAATGGGTAACTTTATTTTTGGCGGTAATCCACGCAGCGACTACGATACGGCTGTGCTGAAAGTTGCCCTCAAAGATAAGCAGATGAAGGTAGAATTCGTTCCGGTGGAAGTGCGGGGCTACCAGCCCCAAGTCGCCAGCGATCGCAGCGCTAAGATTCTGGAGCACATTGCCGATCTGTCCAGTGGTTTTCAGGAGCCGATGCGATCGCCCGTCGCTCTGGATGCTCGTCCGGTGGGGGCTGCTACCACGACTGAAACACCAATTGAGCAACCAACACTGCTTCCTAGCACTACCGCTACCCCGATCGATCCATCCATAACACCTCCGTCGGTAGAGACCGCCCCTACTGAGCCAACCGCACCTGCGCTCACCTCACCTACGTCCAGCACAGATAAGGGTGTGCAATCAACGCCCTTCCAAAAGAAGGAGCACTCTGGGTTTGCTAATCCCACCGATTCATTTATCACATCGCCTCACCGGACTCCGCTCGACTCGATTCAACCTGGGGTAACGAACTTCCAGGGTGAAAGCCCATCGTCCGACTCAATGGTTCCTGCAACGGAGCCGATGCAGCCCAACACTCCTGCCCCTGATGCCGCAACCGATCATTCCTCGTTGCCAGCCGAATCGGTGCTGAGCGATGCCTCTCCTACCAGTGGGCAAGCAGTGGTTGCAGGCTCATCTCACCATGCATCAGCCCTAAGCAGAAAGACACAAGCTCTGCAAAAGCGGGATAAAGCTGCTAGCGATCGCCGGAGTCACCAAACTGCATCAAATTGGTCTGCATCAGATTGGTCTACAGCAGGGCGTGTGGGTGCGGAACTGATTCCAGATGTGTCATTATTGGCAGCGATGGCATGGTGAGGTAATCGGATGTTTGCGATCGCGGTTGAACAAGGTCAGTACAAAACGTATACGCTCTCGAACCAGGCAACCAACACATCGCTAGAAATTATCCCAGAGCGGGGCGGCATTGTGACTCGCTGGCGGGTACAGGGACAGGAGATCTTCTACCTGGATGAAGCCCGCCTGACTGATCCAGCACTCACTGTGCGGGGCGGCATTCCGATTCTGTTTCCGCTTTGTGGCAACCTGGTGGACAACACTTATACCCATGATGGGCAGTCCTACACGTTGAAGCAGCATGGCTTTGCGCGTGAATTGCCCTGGGAAGTCGTTGACCAGGTGACGGACGATCGTGTGAGCCTGACCCTTTCACTCACCAGCAATGACCAGACTCGCGCCGTTTACCCATTCGACTTTCAGCTTTTCTTCACCTACACGCTAGACGGCAATAAGCTGATTGCCCATCAACGTTACGTGAATCACTCTGATGTCTCCATGCCGTTTAGCGCTGGGTTTCATCCCTATTTTCAAGTCTTAGACAAGACGCGGCTAGAGGTTGATATTCCTGCGAATCAACTGCTAGACCAACCCGCCAAAACCACACGTTCCTTTAACGGCATCTTTGACTTTGAGCAGGATGAAATTGACGTTGCCTTCAATGATTTATCGCGCCAATCTGCTAGCGTCACCGATCGCGCTCAAGGCTTGCGGCTGACGCTTACTCAAAGCGACGAGTTTTCCATCATCGTCTTTTGGACGGTTAAAGGCAAACCGTTCTACTGTCTGGAACCCTGGACAGCAGGCAGAAATGCGCTGAACACAGGCGATCGACTCATCCACTTGGCACCGGGCGCTAGCTTTGAAACCGTTTTTACCCTCGCAATAGAGGCTATTTAGAGGCTATTAGCGGTTGCTCCCAACCACTGCCACAGTGCAGGAGCAGCAAAGTCTGGAACAACCAAAGCGGCTCCCAACGCATAAAGTGTTTGAGGATCATGAGTCGAAGCGATGCCAACGGTAGGAATGCCAGCGCCAACTGCCGATCGCATTCCAGACGGCGAATCCTCAAACGCGATCGCCTGGTTGGGACTGAGACCAAAGGCTTTAAGCGCATGGTTGTAGGGAGCCGGATCGGGCTTCCCGATGCCCAGCACATCGGCAATCACCACTTGATCAAAGGTCTCTTCTAGATATAGCGCTTTCAAGACGTGATAGACGTTTTTAGTTGGTGCATTGGTGACAACGCCCTGCTTCATGCCCTGCGTCGTCGCCCACTGAATAATTTCTACAAGCCCAGCTAACGGCGCGAGTTGAGGAGCCTGTTCACGAAACTGAGCTTCTTTTTGCTCAATAAACTGGTTGCGTTCGCCTGGTGATAGATGGGGTAGCAACTCCTGCACGATCGCTGGATTCAGCCGTCCACTGATTTTGGTTTGATAGAAGGCTTCATCAATATCTAACTCAAAATTCCGCAGCATCGCCTGCCAGACTTGAAAATGCAATGGGTCTGTGTTGACCAGGGTGCCATCCAAATCATAGAGAATCGCTGCCAGATCTGTAGGCGCGTTTGCAGTAAGAGCCGAATGCAAGGGCTGTGGAGTCATTGGAGCGATCGCTAAGAAATGTTTCACTCAAAGTAGCATTTTTGAGTCGCGAGAAAACAGTTGTAAGAAGACTCAGAGAACTCTCATCTAGATGCCTTATCTTTGAGAAAAGGCTGATCCCATTTCAGGTAGACAAAGGTCGGGCACACTAAGGAGCAATGCTGATGAAATATTTGCTGGCTGGTGGATTGATGACAATCACTGCGATCGTCACGCAGGGAACGACTGCTTACGCTCAAGCTTCAATGCCAAATTCTGCTATGCCTGCGAGAACTCAGAGTGCGCCTTTAGTGACTCAACCAGCTTCTCTTCAAGCAGTGCCAATGAACGCTGGTCAGCCTGCAACGCCCTACACCGCTGATAAACTGAACGGTATTTTCGGCACTCTTCAAGCAAACCCTAAAGCTTCAACGCCGACCTCGACCAATTCGATCGAATCGCTCATCCAACGCTTCTCCGTTTCGACTCCGAAGCCGACAACCATCGACCCGCTCGACTTCTTTAAGCCGCCTGCATTGGATGGCGGCGTGAAGATACCAATCCAGTGACCAGGAGCGGGAGGGGAAAGCGGGAGTAGGGCGTAGGGTCAAACTCAATCGAAGCTCAGAACTTCTCCATCTCCTATCCTTCAAGAACGCGGGTATAGGACTGGAGTAAATAGTTTGGGCGACGGGATGTGATGACGTAGCCAACAAAAATCAGCAGGGCAGAGGTAAGGACGATCGGAAGGACAAACGGCAGGTAGATCAGGTGGCGACGATCGTGCTGCACCATTTTGCGGACGCGATCGAAAAAGATGTCCAGTTTGCCTTTGAAACCAGACATGGGGTCGCGATCGTCTGGTATGGCTTGAGTCACTTCTAGTGTTTGCGCCTCGCTCTCGCTCTGGGCTGACAAGCGCTGTTGCCAATAGTAGTCGTGCCCGATCAATAGGAACCGCCAAAAAAAGTGAGCTAGATCGCTGGGCGGCGCGTGAGTGGCTCTTGCTTGAGGCTGCCGCCAGATCGTGCTGCCAGATTGCCTTAGCCTTTTTGCATGCACAACACAATTGCCCCTGTATAAGGGCAAAGCGACTGGAATCGGCTCCTCTAGCAGGAACTCGCGCCGGAATGCCACATTGTTGAGAAAGTATTGGGCTGTTGGCGCTAGCGATCGCTCTCCAGAATACTGTGGAAAGATATATGTGAGCGCCATTGCAGTGCCATAGAAACCCACACCACGCGTCGTTGTTTCACCAGCAACAACTTGAATGTCACTAGCTTGTGTGAATGGCAGCAGGAGGGAGCAGAGCCAACCTGCCTCATAGGTGCAGTCCGAGTCGCAGTAAACGACGACTTCCCCGGTAGCCAGCGCTGCTCCTAGCATTTTTGCCTTATAGTAGCCAGTCTCAAGCGGTGCCTGGTGTACCTTCAGCCAGGGATAGCGATCGCACAGTTGGGTCAGCAACTGTGTCGGAGTGTTGCCGCTATCGATCATGAAAACTTCGTTGGCAGCAGTCAGGGGGACATCTTGCTCTGCCAGTGATGCTAAAGACTGCGCTAAACCATCCAGATCAGCGTTCGCTAAATTTTCTGTCTCTAACACTAAAGAAAAACTTGGTAGTTTTCCTGTTGGCGGCGTTGCCGATGGCATTGGCTACTCCTGTTGAGCGTGAGCGGTTGGCTTTCACCTACTTAAAACGCGATCGCTTGCATGTTTAGGATGTGTCGAGTCTGACTTAAATCTCACCGATCTTTCATTTTTAGGTCTCAAGTGACAGGATAATATGACTAAGCGCTTCTCAATGTAAAGTTCCTTTTGTCTCGGTGCTGCATCTGCGGCGGAGTTTGCTGCTAACTAATGAGTTTGATTGTTTTTCTTTTGCGTTCTTCCTGGTGGATGGTGGCGATCGCCATCTTGACGGGTTTTCTTAGCGGTGGCAGCACAGCCAGCCTGATCGCGCTGATCAGCAGTTCGCTTAGTCAGACAACTAGCAACATGTTCGCGTCGATCGCCTGGACTTTTGTAGGGCTATCAATCGTGGCGTTGATTACAAGCATTATTTCGCAGTTGATGTTAATTCAGCTAGCGCAAGAGGCGGTGTTTCAACTGCGCTTAACCCTAAGCCGTCAGATTCTCGGCTCTGAGCTAGCTCATTTAGAGAAACTGGGCGCACCCCGTCTCCTGGCAACGCTAACGGATGACGTGCAAGCCGTAACGGAAGCGGTTCGACTGGTGCCCTTTCTCTGTATTGACTTGGCGACTGTAGCGGGCTGTTTGATCTATATTACCTGGCTCTCCTGGCAAGTGTTTTTTCTGGTGGTGGGGCTGACGATCGTTGCGCTTGGTAGTTGCAGTTGGCTCCTAGAACGGGGCAAAAGACTGCTAGCCAGTGCCCGCGAAGAGCAGGATCACCTGTTTCAGCATTTTCGCACGGTAACGGAAGGCACCAAGGAACTGAAATTGCACTACTGGCGGCGACAGGCGTTTTTGCAGGAAGATTTACAGCCGACAGCCGCCGCGTTTCGCCGCTATAGCATTCGTGGACTGACGATGTTTGCGATCACAGCCAGTTGGGGCAAGCTCATCTTTTTCTTTGCGGTTGGGTTTGTGCTGTTTGCCTTGCCCAAATTTATGACGCTGAACCCGCAGACGATTTCGGGTTACGTGTTGACGTTTACTTACTTAATGCTGCCGATGGATCGATTGGTCGGTGAGCTACCAACCATCAGTCGCGCCGACATTGCGCTGAGCAAAATTGACTCGTTGGGGCTGTCGTTAGCCAGTCGGGCGGAAGTGCTATCAGTACCAGAGCCAACCCGTGAGTCTTGGCAGGAGGTGACACTTAAGGGCGTGAGCTACACGTATCAAACTGATCAGGAAGATGCTTGCTTTGTGTTGGGACCGATCGACCTCACGTTGCGTCGTGGTGAAATTATTTTTATCGTAGGCGGCAATGGTAGTGGCAAATCAACGTTGGCAAAGCTGATTACGGGCTTGTACATCCCAGAAGCGGGTGAAATTTCTGTGGATGGGCAGTTAATTGATGCCGATCACCAGGAGTGGTATCGCCAGCATTTTTCGGTTGTGTTTGCCGATTTTTACTTGTTCGATCGTCTTTTGGGGTTAGATCAAGATGACCTTGACGTGCAGGCACAGCGCTATTTGAAGCGTTTACGTCTCGATCGTAAAGTGACGATTACACAGGGGCGGCTGTCAACGACAGCGCTGTCTCAAGGGCAGCGAAAGCGACTGACGCTCCTGACTGCCTATCTAGAGAACCGTCCGCTTTACATGTTTGACGAATGGGCAGCAGACCAAGATCCAACGTTTAAAGATCTTTTTTATACGGAATTTCTGCCACAGCTACAGAAGCAAGGAAAGACAGTCATTGTGATTAGTCATGATGATCACTACTTTCACTTGAGCGATCGTGTTCTAAAACTGAACTATGGACAGATTGAATCGTATCGGCACCATGAGTCACGATCAAAGGCATCGGAGTAAGCTCTCATGCTCGTAAAGGAAGCAGCGACGTAACGCGAGGTGCCACTGAGCGGTTGAGAATCCCTAGTTTCCAGTCGCACTTGCTACGGTACGCCTGCTTACACTGTTAGAAACACTGTTAAAAACAGAGGAGCTAACAGTCGCTTCATAAGTGTGTGATGTCAGTTCTAGCTTTGGGCGTGCTCCTTCGAACGAACGTGAAACCGCCTTACGCTATGACAAGAGCTGGTTGTTTCAAGAAGCCGTTTTGTACCTTTCGGCTCCTGCTTTATGGGGTTTACGCCAGTCATAGTCTTTAAAATCCACTTTACAAACCCTTTTAAACTCTCTTAAGTTGGCTCAGCGCCTCGCTGCTCGTGTCAAACGCAAAGGAACGATGACTACGCTTCTGGAAATTTTGCTTGTCTGCTTAATCGGCAGTTCGATCGTGTTTTACCTTACGTGCGCCGTTTTTACACACCAGTTCTTCGCACCTGTAGTCAACCGTGCCATTAATGCAGAAGATGCCAAGCCACCTGTATCAATTCTTGTCCCCGTTTGTGGTCTTGATGCTGGGGCTTGGGCTAACTGGTCGTCTTTTTGCCAGCAAACCTATCCACATTATGAGGTGCTGTTTGGTGTAACCGATCCACAAGACCCGGCGATTCCAGTGCTACAAAAGGTTGTTGCCACCTACGCCGATCGCGCACGCTTGTTCTACGGACTGAAGCCACGTGGCATTAACTACAAGGACAGCAACCTGAGCTACCTGCTGGAAGAAGCCCGTCATGAGCTGATTGTCTTTGCTGATAGCGATATTCGCGTTCATGCTGACTACATCCACACGGTCACAAGTCCATTAGCAGATGAAAAAGTGGGGCTGGTCACCTGTGCCTTTATTGGCTATCACCCTCAATCATTAGGAGCCGCGATCGCGTCGTTTGGTCGCTGCTTTGACTTTATTCCTAGCTTGTTGATTGCCCGCTCGCTCGATCGAGGGTTGCGATGTGCTGTTGGCGCGACGATCGCCACTCGCAAAGCGACCCTTGCCAGTTTTGGTGGGTTGCACTTTAACCGGATTGGATCTGACTACAACCTCGGTAAACGGGCAGCTCAGGCAGGCTACCGGATTGAACTGTCTCGCTATGTGCTGGAATCGGACACAGGTCATGAAAGCCTCGCAGAGGTCTTTCAGCGAGAGTTGCGCTGGGCAAGAACGATTCGCTTTAATCGGGGTGCCCAATACTACAGTATGGTGTTCTGCTATGGAACGGTTTACTGTATGCCACTGCTGCTGCTAACGGGGTACGCAAACTGGGCGATCGTGCTCAGCCTTGCAACACTGACTGTCCGGTATCTTCAAGTGCTAACTGCCATGCTCAGGATTAATTGCCCTCGTCTCTTGCTTTGGCTCTGGGCGTTGCCTCTACGAGATGCGCTGAACCTTTTTGTGTGGTTCATGGGAGCTTTTGGTCAGGGTGTTTATTGGCGTGGGCGACAACTGCGGGTTGAAGGCGATGGTCTGATTACACAGTGGGAGTAAAGATAGTGGGAGTAAAGCAGTCGCAGGGTAAAGCCATGAACGGCAGTGAGTGGTCAGCTATCAGCCTTTCACTGACCGCTCACTCGAAGCCATGTTGCACTCAACTGAGCACCGCATAGTCTTGGCGTACCCCTTCACGCAAACGCTACAGGCTTGATAGCACCGCTTTCGCTGCCGCTAGAGTATGGTCAATATCCTCATCTGTATGTGCCAGAGAGGTAAAGCCTGCCTCAAATTGGGACGGGGCTAAGTAAACGCCACGCTCTAGCATCCCACGGTGGAAGCGGCTGAACTTGCCCAGGTCGGACAGTTTCGCGTCTTCGTAGTTATGAACGGGACCATCGGTGAAGAAAAAGCCAAACATCCCGCTGATTTGCCCACCGCAGGCGGCATGTCCAGTCTCTTTGGCAATTTGCAAAAGCCCGCTTGCGAGTCGCTTGGTGATGCGATCGAGCTGCTCATAGGTTCCCGGTTGGCGCAGTAATTCCAGCGTTTTGATGCCTGCTGTCATTGCTAGCGGGTTCCCTGACAATGTGCCCGCTTGATACATCGGTCCGGCTGGCGCAACCATTGCCATAATGTCTCGCCGTCCACCGTAGGCACCCACGGGCAAGCCGCCGCCAATAATCTTACCGAGGGTGGTCAAGTCTGGGGTAATGCCAAACTTTTCCTGAGCGCCACCGTAGGCAATGCGGAACCCGGTCATGACTTCATCAAAGACCAGGAGCGCACCATACTCACGAGCAATTTCCTGTAGCCCTGGTAAAAAGCCTGCATCGGGTGGGATAAAGCCTGCATTGCCCACGATCGGCTCTAAGATGATTCCAGAAATGGTGTCAGGATTGGCTTCAAACAGGGCTTTCACGGCTTCTAAATTGTTAAAAGGAGCCGTAAGCGTGTTGTCGGTCGTCGATTTGGGCACACCAGGAGAGTCAGGCAACCCAAGCGTTGCCACACCCGATCCGGCTTTCACCAAAAACATGTCGGCGTGACCGTGGTAGCACCCCTCAAACTTGATGATTTTTTCCCGTCCGGTAAAGGCGCGCATCAGGCGCAGCACCGACATGCAGGCTTCTGTGCCGGAGTTTACAAAGCGCACCATTTCAATGCTGGGCACGGCATCAATGACCATCTCTGCCAGGACATTTTCCAGGCTGGATGGAGCGCCAAAGCTAGTGCCTTTCTCCAAGGCATCGTGCAGCGCTCGAAGTACGGCAGGATGGGCATGACCGCAGATGGCTGGTCCCCATGTGCCGATGTAGTCGATGTAGCGGTTGCCATCCACATCCCAGGCGTAGGCTCCTTTAACGTGGTCGAACACGATCGGCTGTCCGCCTACTGACTTAAAGGCACGCACGGGGGAACTAACCCCTCCGGGCATGAGCTTTTGAGCGGCGGCAAAGATTTCGTCTGATTTCGTAGTGTTCAAGCTGCTGGTAATCAAAGTTGGCTCCTTAACGTTCGCTGGACTGGAGTTTCCTACTCTGGGGAAACGATCAGTCTAAAGAGGGTGTGCAGTTTTTCGTAGCGATTTATCATGCCATTATCCCATTTGCTACTGTACGGGGTTAGGGTCATGTCTTATTTGTCGAATCAAGCTTTGCCGAGTGATGTTCGCGCTTGTCTGTCAGAGCCATCACAACACCTATACCGGGTTGCTTTTAACTCAGCCATTCAATGGTATGGCGAGGAAGCAAAAGCGCATAGGATTGCCTGGAATGCGGTGAGAAACCAGACGTTTAGTCTCAACAGTGCCATCCTCAGCTAAGCAAGCTGCCTGTTAGTTGGCGTTTGATGCTTCTGCTTGAAGCTCGCCAATTAATTGGGCAAGTTCATCACTGCTCGCTCGATAAACGTTGCCGCAGAAGTCACAGATCGCTTCTGCACCATGATCGCGATCGATCATGTCTTGTAGTTCTGTGGTGCTAAACAGCCTGAGCGCTCCAAGGGCGCGATCGAAAGAGCAACGGCAGTGAAACCTGAGAAGCTGTACTTCTGGCAGGATTTCCAGCTCTAAATCGCCTAACAGTTGCTCAAAGATATCGGTCAGCGTTTTACCTGCTTGCAATAAGGGTGTGAATCCTGAGAGCGATGAAAGCCGCGATTCCAGCAATTCAACTAAGGTTTCATCGCTGGCAGCTTTGGGCAGTACTTGAATCAGCAAGCCACCAGCAGCCGTCACCCCATTCGCTTCGACAAACACCCCCAAAACGAGGGCTGAAGGCGTTTGCTCCGATGCGACTAAGTAGTGCGTTAAGTCATCCCCAATTTCGCCTGATACCAGTTCTACCGTGCTGGAGTAGGGGTAGCCATAGCCCACATCCCGCACGACGTAGACGTAACCATCTTGTCCTACTGCACCACCAACATCCAGCTTGCCTTTGGCGTTGGGTGGTAGCTCGACTGTCGGCTTATCAACATAGCCGCGCACGGTGCCGTCCAATCCGGCATCGATCAAAATGCCGCCCAACGGTCCATTGCCCCGGATGCGAATATTGACTCTTGATTCAGCCCGCTTCATGCTGGATGCGAGCAGCAGTCCGGCTGTCATCGTGCGCCCTAACGCTGCTGTGGCAACGTAGGAAAGGTTGTGTCGCCGTCTGGCTTCTTCGGTCAGACGGGTTGTGATCGCTCCTACAGCCCGGATACCACCTCCGGCTGCGGTTGCGCGAATGAGCTGATCAGCCATGCGAATCTCTTACGTTTCTTAATAGTCTTCTTTCCTTATTCTAAGATGCTGGGCGATCGAAGATTGGAGATTTAAAGCAGAGATTACAGCGCCACGCCAAAAGTTGGAGCGATGGCGATCGAAGATCAAATCCAAGTTGCATTTTAAAAGCCGTTGTGTAATACCAAGTCCTGCAATAAAAGCTACAGATACTCCCTCACCCTAGCCCTCTCCCAACGGGCGAGGGAACAAGACTTTGACTGCCCTTATTTCTGGGGAGAAGGGTCGGGGATGAGGGCAAGATCTGTAGCCTTTGCTCATTGATTTGGTATAAAAGCCATCATCTCAAAGGTCCTCTTCGTCCACGTTTGGCATACTGAAGGAGTCCTTTTGCGATCGCCCCCCACTCATGCTTGGTACCTTTCAGCAAAGTAGCCTCCGTATTGAAGTCGCCGCTTCGGAGCAGGTTCTACGACAGAGTTTGACTGACTCAGCCAAATTGCAACAGTGGTTGTCGCCGCTGCGTTTAGATCGGGGTTTGCCTGAACAGTTGCAGCCGGGGTTAAGCTTTACAAGCTGGGCAGGACCGATCGCCATTCAACAGGTTGTTGATCAGGTAGAGTCAAATCGGCTACGGCTGCTGTTGAGCAAAGGCATCGACGGCTTTCACGAATGGTATTGGGGCGATGGTTGGGTGCAGTCTCGCTTAGAGGGCATTTCGCTGCTGCCGTTGAACTTGGCGCAGACGGCTAGTTTGCTGCGGCTCCGACAGTTCCTCTCTCAATAAGGTTCTTTGACTGTGCGTCTACATTATGCTCTCGGTAAAACCCTATCCATGAGTAAGCTTTGAGCTTTAAGGAATCATTCATGAAAGCACTTCACGTTTTGGTCATAGCAGGCGCTTTAGTCGGTACAGGCTTAGCGCTTGCGATCGGTCTTCGGTCAGGCGCAAGCACTTACCTACCATTCGGTTTCAAGGAGCCTGAGACGACGATCGTTCAAGAGACGATCGCTCAACCCACGATCGCTCAAGAGACAGTCGCTCAAGAGACAGTCGCTCAAGCACAGAGAACGACTCCTCCGGTGACCACTGCATCTAGCGCTGCTGGGCTAGCGCTGGCTAAGCATCTCAAGAGTGTAGGAGCCAAAATGTACGGAGCCTATTGGTGTCCTCACTGCCATGAGCAACTCCAGGTGTTTGGGCAAAAAGCCGCCACTCAACTGCCTTACGTTGAATGTGCTGATAACGGCAAAAACGCGCGTCCTGATCTCTGTAAAGCAGCAGGCATAGAGGGCTATCCCACATGGAAAATCAAGGGCAAGACCTATGAGGGCACGCAAACACTTAGAGATCTTGCTAACGCTTCTAGCTATAAGGGAGCGCGAAATTTCTAGACTGTCCTGCCTACTACGCGTCTGGGTTGAGGTTACCCCGCACGCGTAGGCGAACGGAGGCGGCATGAGAGTGTAGCCCTTCTGCTGTTGCTAGGACATCGATCGCACCTGACACTTTCTGTAAAGCGGTCTGTGAGTATTGCACCAGGCTTGAGTGCTTCATAAAGGTCTCCACGCTCAAGGCGGATGCGTAGCGTGCAGAACCAGACGTTGGCAGGGTGTGATTTGGGCCGGCGAGGTAGTCTCCGACGGCTTCTGGTGTAGAGTAGCCCAGAAAAATCGCGCCAGCGTGACGGATCTTGTCCAGCAAGCCCCAGGGATCAGCAACTTCAAGTTCTAGATGTTCAGGAGCAAATTCGTTGGAGAGAGCGGCAGCGTCCACCAGCGATTCGACGACAACGACCAAACCGTAATGGGCGATCGCCTTTTCGGTCAGCAGCCGACGAGGGTGGTCAATCAACTGACGCTCAACCTCATCCACGACCTTCCGCGCCAAAACAGAATCATCCGTCAGCAAAATCGCGGCTGCCATTTGATCATGCTCTGCCTGTGCCAGCATATCAGCCGCAACGTGGGCTGGATTGGCGGCTTTATCGGCAATAATCAGCACTTCTGATGGCCCTGCCAGCGAATCAATCCCCACGGTGCCGTAGACCAGCTTTTTTGCCAGCGTGACGTAAATATTGCCAGGTCCGGTAATGACATCTACTTTGGGGATCGTTTCTGTCCCGTAGGCAAGTGCTGCGATCGCCTGCGCCCCGCCAACACGATAGATTTCTTCAACGCCTGCCTCTTGCGCCGCCACGAGTACGGCTGGGTGAATCGTTTTCTCAGCGCCCGGCGGTGTCACCATCACAATCCGAGGGACGTTTGCCACTTTTGCAGGCACTGCATTCATCAGCACGGTGCTGGGATAAGCCGCCTGCCCACCAGGAACGTAAAGACCTGCACAGTCAACGGGCGTGTAGCGTTTGCCCAGCACCACGTCATCTTCCCCAAACTGCACCCAACTCTTGGGCACCCGCTGACGGTGAAAGGCTTCAATCTGCCGACAGGCAAGCCTGATAGCATCGAGCAATTCCTTGGAAACTTGCTGATAAGCCGCATCCAATTCAGAACCACTGACACGTAGGTCTTCAGCTTTGAACGTGAGGCGATCGAATTCGGTAGTGTAATGCAGTACGGCTCGGTCTCCCTGGCGCTTCACAGCCTGAAGCACTTCTCGTACCGTCGCTTCTTTGTGAACGACCTGATCATCATGAATGCGATCGCAAATCCGTCGCAATTCAGTTCGTGCCTCAGCCCGCTGAGTAATGATTCGCAGCATGGAGTAGGAGTGCCAGTCTTAGGGGTTGCCTAGTGAAAACAGACATCAGTCAGTATCATGAAAACCTTGGACACCAGACGCATCTGTAATCGCTACTCTAGCTTAACCTGGATTTTTTGGGGATCGCGTCATCCTTGAAGGGAGATGCTACTATAGTTATTCATCTAACGTCTAGCACGTTTGTTCAAATCGTATCCAATAGATTAAAGGTTTTTGGGATTTAACTGTGGCTAATATTAAGTCTGCCATCAAGCGCGTCGAAATTGCTGAGCGCAACCGCCTACGGAATAAGAGCTATAAGTCGGCTGTGAAGACGCTGACTAAGAAGTATCTTGCGGCGGTGAGTAAGTACGCAGCCAGTCCCAGCTCTGAATTGGAGCAAGAGATTCAAAAGAGTCAAGCTGCGGCTTATAGCAAGATTGACAAAGCGATTAAGCGGGGTGCTTTACACCCAAACACAGGCGCTCGCAAAAAATCGGTGATTGCACGCGCCCTGAAGAGGCATGAAGTACCCCAAGCGGTCTCTTAAAGCTTAGGTTCGGTCAGATGTTGATTGACAGCTCCAAGTTTTGCTGATGTCTGCCCTCCCTTCCTAGCCATCAGCCCCTAGTTTGCTCCCATGAAGCTGATTGACACTCACGTTCACATTAACTTTGATTCTTTTCAGCCAGACTTGGACGCTGTTGCTTCCCGGTGGCGTAACGCTGGGGTTGTACGCCTTGTGCATTCCTGCGTTGAGCCTTCCGAATTTCCAGTAATGCAGTCATTAGCCGATCGATTTCCGGAGCTATTCCTCGCTGTAGGGCTACATCCGTTAGATGTCGAAACGAAGTGGACGGCTGCTTCCGTTGATGAGATTCTAGCCCTTGCTCAGTCTGATCGGCGAGTGGTTGCCATCGGTGAAACAGGCTTAGATTTCTTTAAGGCGAGCAACCATGAGGAGCAGCAAGAAGCGTTTGAAGCGCAACTGTTGATCGCTCAACAGCTTTCACTTCCTGTAATTATTCACTGCCGTGATGCGGCTGAGGCAATGGCAGCAATACTGCAACGCTTTTGGCAGCATCATGGCTCTGTTAAGGGTGTTATGCACTGCTGGGGTGGAACGCCTGAAGAGACGCAATGGTTTCTTGATTTGGGGTTTTTGATTAGCTTTAGCGGTACGGTTACGTTTCCAAAGGCGACGCAAATTCATCAGTCTGCTCAAATGGTGCCGAGCGATCGCCTGCTGGTTGAAACCGATTGTCCCTTCTTAGCCCCTGTCCCCAAGCGGGGTAAGCGCAATGAGCCTGCTTATGTGCAGCATGTTGCTGAACAAGTGGCTCGATTGAGACAGGTATCTTTAGATGAACTAGCAGCGCAAACGACTCAAAACGCTTGCAGCTTGTTTAAGTTGCCTACTCCTGACTTGATCCTCCCTGCAAGTCAACTGTGTTCGCCACTACACCCTTAAGCGGAATTATGGATGGCACTGTTGACTGGGGTGAAAAATTTTGCTATTGCTTACCACACAAACCGATTTCTCTGCGCCATAATGAATGAGGGTCTGTATATTGGATGACTAGCTGCCTTGCCCAATCAAGTTTCTCTCCTCCCACTAAGCATCACTTTTCGCTATCGGAGTAACCACGTGTGAACGGGTCCTCCCATCTTGATTATTTGGAACGTTTGACGAACGATGCGCGAGCCGTGTCTGTCCCTAATTCATCGGAGACTCCCCTGAACCGTCAACCGCCTATCTAATTGAATAATTTGTTTCTTGGGTTCTCGCTGGAACCCAGGCATTTTATATTGACGTTTTCGTACAAACCACGTAAAATCTGGGATTCGCGCTGGGCGTGACCCCTTTGAGGAGACGCATGACTGAGCAGATTTATACCCCCCCCGCCTTTACGCTACCAGACCTGGTTGAAATCCAGCGAGCAAGCTTTCGCTGGTTTTTAGAAGAAGGACTCATTGAAGAGCTTGATAGTTTCTCCCCAATTACAGATTACACGGGGAAGCTAGAGCTGCATTTCTTGGGCAAAGACTACAAGCTGAAGCGACCCAAGTATGACGTTGATGAAGCGAAGCGGCGGGATAGCACTTATGCCGTGCAGATGTATGTTCCCACTCGTCTGATTAATAAAGAGACGGGTGAAATCAAAGAGCAAGAAGTATTCATTGGCGATCTGCCGCTGATGACTGATCGCGGTACGTTCATTATTAACGGTGCCGAGCGCGTCATCGTCAACCAGATCGTCCGTAGCCCGGGAGTATATTACAAGTCGGAAACGGACAAAAACGGTCGTCGTACCTACAACGCTAGCTTGATTCCTAATCGGGGTGCATGGCTCAAATTTGAAACGGATAAGAATGATCTGGTTTGGGTTCGTATTGACAAAACCCGTAAGCTATCGGCGCAGGTGTTGCTGAAGGCACTGGGCTTGAGCGATGGCGAAATCTTTGATGCGCTGCGTCACCCTGAGTACTTCCAGAAGACGATCGAAAAAGAAGGGCAGTTCGGCGAAGAAGAAGCGCTGATGGAACTGTACCGCAAGCTGCGTCCAGGTGAGCCGCCCACGGTTTCTGGTGGTCAGCAACTGCTTGATTCTCGCTTTTTTGACCCTAAGCGCTATGACCTGGGTAAAGTTGGTCGCTACAAGCTGAACAAAAAGCTGAGGCTGAATGTACCAGAACCAACGCGTGTCTTGACAGCACAGGATATTCTGGCGGCGATCGATTACTTGATCAACCTGGAATTTGACATTGGCAGTATTGATGATATCGACCACTTGGGTAATCGTCGCGTACGATCGGTCGGCGAACTATTGCAAAATCAGGTGCGTGTTGGTCTCAACCGCTTAGAGCGCATCATTAGGGAACGGATGACGGTTTCTGACGCTGAATCCCTCACGCCAGCGTCTCTGGTTAACCCCAAGCCTCTGGTAGCAGCGATCAAAGAGTTCTTTGGTTCCTCGCAGCTCTCTCAGTTCATGGATCAAACCAATCCATTAGCAGAGTTGACTCACAAACGTCGTCTTAGCGCCCTTGGTCCTGGTGGACTGACACGGGAGCGGGCAGGCTTTGCGGTACGAGATATTCACCCCTCTCACTACGGTCGCATTTGCCCGATCGAAACACCAGAAGGTCCAAACGCAGGCTTGATCGGTTCGCTTGCGACTCATGCACGGGTGAATGCCTACGGGTTTATTGAAACACCGTTCTACCCGGTGGAAAACGGTCGTGTCGTCAAAGATCGTCCTCCTGTCTATATGACGGCAGACGAAGAGGATGATTTGCGAGTGGCGGCAGGCGATGTCACGATGGACGAAGCGGGCAACATTCTGGGTGAAACGGTGCCAGTGCGCTATCGGCAAGAGTTCACCACCACAACGCGGGAAGAAGTGGACTATGTAGCCGTTTCTCCGGTGCAGATTATTTCTGTTGCAACATCGCTGATTCCCTTCCTGGAGCACGATGACGCGAACCGCGCACTGATGGGTTCCAACATGCAACGGCAGGCAGTACCGCTCTTGCGCCCTGAGCGTCCCTTAGTGGGCACTGGCTTGGAAGCTCGGGCAGCGCGTGATTCCGGGATGGTGATTGTGAGCCGGACTGATGGTGAGGTGACGTATGTATCTGCCGATCGTCTGCGGGTTAGAAGCCCTGAAGGTCAGGAGATCGAATACCAGCTTCAGAAGTACCAGCGTTCTAACCAGGACACCTGCTTGAACCAGCGCCCGATCGTCTTTGTTGGTGACAAAGTGGTGACGGGTCAGGTCTTGGCTGATGGGTCTGCCACTGAAAAAGGCGAATTGGCGCTAGGTCAGAACATCCTCGTCGCTTACATGCCTTGGGAAGGCTACAACTACGAAGATGCCATCCTGATTTGCGAAAAACTGGTTTCCAACGACACCTATACCTCCATCCACATTGAGAAGTTTGAGATTGAGGCGCGGCAAACCAAGCTCGGACCCGAAGAAATTACCCGTGAGATTCCAAACGTGGGTGAAGACTCTCTGCGTCAGCTTGACGAGACGGGCATCATCCGCATCGGTGCTTGGGTTGAAGCCGGTGACATTCTTGTAGGCAAAGTTACCCCTAAAGGTGAATCAGATCAGCCTCCGGAAGAGAAACTGCTGCGTGCCATCTTTGGCGAAAAAGCCAGAGACGTGCGCGACAACTCTCTGCGGGTTCCCAACGGTGAAAAAGGTCGCGTGGTTGACGTGCGCGTGTTTACCCGCGAACAGGGCGACGAACTGCCCCCAGGAGCCAACATGGTCGTGCGGGTCTACGTGGCGCAAAAGCGCAAGATTCAGGTTGGCGACAAAATGGCAGGTCGTCATGGCAATAAGGGCATCATTTCCCGTATTTTGCCTACTGAAGATATGCCGTATCTACCCGATGGTACGCCGGTAGACATTGTGCTCAATCCATTAGGTGTACCGTCCCGGATGAACGTGGGACAGGTTTACGAGTGCTTGCTGGGCTGGGCTGGCGAGAACCTGGACGTGCGCTTCAAAGTGGTGCCATTTGATGAAATGCATGGCGAAGAGAAGTCGCGTGAAACGGTTCACGCCAAGCTGAACGAGGCGAGTGAGATTCTGGCAAAAGATTGGCTGTTCGATCCCGAAAACGCTGGCAAAACGCTGGTGTATGACGGACGGACGGGTGAAGCGTTCGATCGCCCCATTACGGTTGGCAAGGCATACATGCTGAAGCTGGTGCATTTGGTGGATGACAAGATCCACGCCCGTTCGACGGGTCCTTACTCGCTTGTGACTCAGCAGCCATTGGGCGGTAAGGCTCAGCAGGGTGGTCAGCGCTTTGGTGAGATGGAAGTGTGGGCGCTGGAAGCATTCGGTGCCGCTTACACCTTGCAAGAACTCCTCACCGTGAAGTCAGATGATATGCAGGGTCGAAATGAGGCGTTGAACGCGATCGTCAAAGGCAAAGCCATTCCCCGACCAGGCACACCCGAATCCTTCAAGGTGCTCATGCGAGAGCTGCAATCGCTCTGTCTGGATGTCGCCGTGCATAAGCTCGACACGCGGGAAGATGGCACGAGTCGCGATAGCGAAGTTGACCTGATGGCAGATGTCAGTAGCCGTCGTGCTCCTTCCCGACCGACTTACGAATCCATTTCAAGAGATGAGATGGACGAGAGTGACGAATAGTGACGTTGTTAGTTAGTTGTTAGCGGTTGGTCTTTGCAAGCACTGATGTGTAAGTACTGACGGCTAACAACTGGCACCTAAACGCTATCCTGCCTTTAACAACTAACAACCAAAAATTAAAAGCTGATACAAGGAACATCACGATGCCAAAACTAGAGCAGCGGTTTGACTACGTGAAGATTGGTCTGGCATCGCCGGAGCGAATTCGCCAGTGGGGGGAGCGCACCTTGCCCAATGGGCAAGTAGTCGGTGAAGTGACCAAGCCAGAAACTATCAACTACCGTACGTTAAAGCCTGAAATGGATGGGCTGTTTTGCGAACGCATTTTTGGTCCTGCAAAAGACTGGGAATGCCACTGCGGTAAATATAAGCGGGTGCGCCACCGGGGCATCGTTTGCGAACGCTGTGGTGTGGAAGTCACAGAATCGCGCGTGCGGCGGCATCGTATGGGGTACATCAAGCTGGCAGCTCCGGTTGCTCACGTGTGGTATCTCAAAGGCATTCCCAGCTATATGGCAATCTTGTTAGACATGCCGCTACGCGACGTGGAGCAAATTGTCTACTTCAACGCGTACGTGGTGCTAAACCCTGGTAACGCGGAAAACCTGACCTACAAACAACTGCTGACTGAAGATCAGTGGATCGAAATTGAGGACGAGCTTTACAGCGAAGACTCGAAACTGTCTGGTATTGAGGTGGGCATCGGTGCCGAAGCGCTACAACGTCTTCTGCAAGACATCGCGCTTGAAAAAGAAGCGGAGCAGCTACGCGAGGAAATCGCCACGTCCAAAGGACAAAAGCGGGCAAAGCTCATCAAGCGTTTGCGGGTCATTGACAACTTTATTGCGACTGGCTCACAGCCTGACTGGATGGTGCTGTCAGTGATTCCGGTGATTCCGCCTGACTTGCGCCCAATGGTGCAGCTAGACGGTGGTCGCTTTGCAACATCTGACTTAAATGACCTGTACCGTCGCGTGATTAACCGCAACAATCGCTTGGCGCGTCTACAGGAAATTCTGGCTCCTGAAATTATCGTTCGTAACGAAAAACGGATGCTTCAGGAAGCGGTAGATGCGTTGATTGATAATGGTCGCCGTGGTCGCACAGTGGTCGGCGCGAATAATCGTCCACTGAAGTCTCTCTCCGACATTATTGAAGGAAAGCAGGGACGGTTCCGCCAAAACCTTTTGGGTAAGCGGGTAGATTACTCTGGACGATCGGTCATCGTGGTGGGTCCCAAGCTGAAGATCCATCAATGTGGTTTGCCAAGGGAAATGGCGATCGAGCTTTTCCAGCCGTTCGTGATCCACCGGCTAATCCGTCAAGGTCTGGTCAACAACATCAAGGCAGCGAAGAAGCTGATTCAGCGAAACGATCCCACCGTTTGGGACGTGCTGGAAGAAGTGATTGACGGGCACCCCGTTCTACTCAACCGGGCACCGACGCTCCATCGCCTAGGGATTCAGGCCTTTGAGCCGATTCTTGTGGATGGACGTGCGATTCAGCTTCATCCTCTGGTTTGCCCAGCCTTTAACGCTGACTTTGACGGTGACCAAATGGCGGTACATGTGCCGCTATCGATCGAATCCCAGGCAGAAGCCCGTCTGCTGATGCTGGCATCCAACAATATTTTGTCGCCAGCGACAGGTCGTCCCATCATCACGCCCAGTCAGGATATGGTCTTGGGCTGCTACTACCTGACAGCGGAAAACCCCGATGCCATCAATGGACTCGATCGCTACTTTTCCAGCCTGGATGATGCGATTACTGCCTATGAGCAAAAGCAGGTCGATCTCCACGCCCATATCTGGGTGCGCTTTGATGGCGAGGTGGAGACCGATGAAGTCGATACCGACATCGTAGAGGAATCCACGTCCGGTGATGGCGCGGTGACAAAGCTCTACAAGTTCCGGCGATCGCGGCATGA
>JACMKO010000107.1 GCA_014380065.1 Leptolyngbya sp. ES-bin-22
AGCTAATATAGTTAGTGCTGGGTCTGGTGTCCATACATTAACTCTCAACTTAATCTAATAGCTGATTGTTTATCCTAAATTTAGAACCATTGAATTGACCAAACAGCGATGAGTATCTTAATTTCCGACGAGATTCTACAAGCAGCTCACATAACGGAAGCGGAGTTACGACAGGAGATTGCTGTCATGCTGTTTCAGCAGGAGCGGTTTACTCTAGGGCAAGCCAGTCGCTTTGCTGAGATGAGCCAACTTCAATTTCAAAGGCTGCTTGGCAGTCGCCAGATCGCGCTCCACTACGACCTTGCTGAATTGCAGGAGGACGTAAAAAGTTTGCAAGAGTATGGCTGGCAATGATTGTTGTGAGCGACACCTCCCCTATCAGCAATCTAGCGGCGATCGGTCAATTGTCCCTCCTTCAGCAACTATACAGCGAAGTCATCATTCCAACAGCCGTTCATCAGGAGCTTCTCAATTCTGGCTCTGAAGATCCAGCAGTTTTGGCAGTCCAAACGCTGGACTGGATTCAGGTTCGTTCCGTGACCAATGCCGCTTTGCTTCAGCCTCTACAAGCAATATTAGATCCAGGCGAAGCGGAAGCGATCGCGTTAGCAATTGAACTGAACGCTAACCGTGTGTTGATGGATGAGCGGCGTGGACGGCAACAAGCCATGCAAGCAGGTCTTAAAGTTACAGGTTTGCTGGGCATCTTACTGGCTGCAAAGCAACAAGGATTGCTTGCAACGATACAGCCGCTGCTCAATGCCTTAATTGCTAACGGGTTCTGGATACGCGACGAACTCTATGCAGAAACGTTACGTCTAGCAGGAGAATAACCATTTCTCTTTGCCAATTTCATCCTAATTTTATTTCTGTCTGCAAAGATGGTAAAGCTGAATCACCATCAGGGCGATAGATGGGAGTCATATGCTCAACGCAATTGTTAAATGGTCGATTGCGCAATGCTGGTGGTCATTGCTTCACTGCTAGTCTCCCTCTGGGGGTTGCGAGTGATTACCCAAATGCCACTGGATGTCTTTCCCTCCTTTGCACCACCGCAGGTCGAAATTCAGACCGAAGCACCTGGTTTAGCTCCTGAAGAGGTGGAGTCGCTGGTGACGCGCCCGTCTCTGCGCCATGAACGGCACTCCTGGCGCAGAGACGGTGCGATCGTCTTCGGCAGTAGGCATTTCAGTCGTCAGAATGACCTTTAACTGGGGCACCGACATTTACCGTGCTCGCCAACTGGTTACCGAACGCTTACAACAGGCACAGAGTCAGCTTCCTAAAGGGGTTGAAACGCCTCAAATTACTCCAACGAGTTCGCCGATCGGGGAGATCCCTTCACAGTGGAAGAAGTGGGACGTGAGGGAACGAGGAAAGCAGGGGTGGGTGGAGCAGACGAGCAAGCCATTGATGGCAAGCTATTGATGGCAAGCCATCAAACGGCAATTCCAAACCCAAAATCGATTTGATGGAAGTGCGGCGGCTTGTCGACTGGCAGGTCAAAAACCGTCTGTTAGCCGTGCCTGGAATTGCCCAACTCGTGTTTTTTGGTGGCGATGTGCGGCAGTATCAGGTGTTGGTAGACCACAACAAGTTGAAAGCCTTTGATATCACCTTAAAGGATGTGACCGAAGCAGCAGAGAAAGCGAATGTGAATGCACCGGGTGGCTTTCTGACGACTCCTGATCGCGAACTGTTGGTGCGTGAGATTGGACGCATTCAATCGTTGGAACAACTGAACCAATCAGCGATTACCGCCCGCAACGGCACACCCATTCTGCTCGGTCAGGTGGCAGAGACAACCATTGGGGCAGCAGTGAAACGTGGTGACGGCAGCTTAAATGCTCAACCAGCAGTGGTAGTGATTGTGAGCAAGCAGCCGCAAGCCGATACACCAACGGTGACTAAAGCCGTGGAGGCCGCAATGGAAGAACTGAAAGCGGGGTTACCTCCGGGCGTAAAGGTTACGAAAACGTTTTTGCAAGAAGAATTCATCGAAGCCTCTGTTAAGAACGTGGAGGATGCGCTGCGTGACGGCATTCTGATTGTTTCAGTCGTGCTGATTCTTTTTCTCATGAATTGGCGCACGGTCGTCATTAGCCTCAGTGCGCTGCCCGTTTCGTTACTGCTGGGCATGATTATTTTGCACACGGCAGAGCAAGGCATTAATACCATGACTCTGGGCGGTTTAGCGGTGGCGATCGGCTCTGTAGTAGATGATGCGATCGTCGATATGGAAAATGTCTACCGCCGCTTGCGGGAGAACCAACTCTTAGGAAATCCTAAGAATCCATTACAGGTTGTGTTTGATGGATCGATTGAAGTGCGCGTAAGTGTGCTGTTTTCTACCATCATCATTGCGGTTGTGTTTGCGCCCATTTTTGCGCTGTCGGGTGTGGAAGGTCGCATCTTTACACCGATGGGAGTTGCCTACTTGCTGTCAATTGTTGCCTCTACAGTGGTGGCGCTGACCCTCAGCCTGCCCTCTGCGCATTGCTGCTAGCGAACCGTCGGTTGCCTGATAGTGAAACCTGGGTTGCCCGTCAATCGCACCAATTCTACCGTCCCGCCCTCTCCTTTGCGATTCGCCGCCCTCAAGTAATTTTGCTCGGAGCGACGGCTAGCTTTATCGCGTCTTTGATCATTTTGCCATCGTTAGGACAGGTCTTTTTACCCGAATTTCAGGAGCGATCGCTGGTCCTGTCCACCACCCTCTATCCGGGCGTTTCTCTAGAAACCACCAATCAAGCTGGCTTTGTGGTTCAGGATGCGTTGAAGGATGACAAACGCTTTCAGACCCTATCCCTACGTTCTGGGCGTGCTCCGGGTGATGCGGATGTCGGTGGGGTGAATTTCGCTGAACTGGATGTCACCCTCACTGATGAAGGGCTGAAGCACCGGGAAGGCGCGATCGCTGCCCTACGAGAAAAGTTTAACAAAGTGCCGGGAGTTGCTGTCAACATTGGTGGCTTTATCTCACATCGTATGGATGAAGTGCTGTCGGGTGTCCGCAGCGGCATTGCCATCAAGATTTTTGGACCCGATTTGGAGCAATTGCGAACGTTGGGGCAACAAGTGCAGCAGGCAGTGCAACCCATTCCCGGTGTGGTAGACCTGCAAGTCGAACCTCAAGTCCCCATCAAACAGGTGCAGATTGAGTTCGATCGCGCCGCTGCTGGACGGTACGGTCTGCGCGTCGGCGACTTGGGCGAAATCATTGAAACGGCTTTGAATGGGCGAGTCGTTTCCCAGGTGTTAGAGCAGCAGGTATTTGACCTGGTGGTTTGGCTCGATTAAAAGGCCCGCAACAATTTGGGCACGATCAGCAACCTGTTGATTGATACGCCGAATGGTCAAAAAATTCCCCTGTCTCAAGTCGCTAAAGTAGACTATGGGACGGGACCAAACACCATTAACCGCGAGGATGTGTCTCGCCTGATTATTGTCTCTGCGAACGCGCAAGGACGGGACTTGGGTTCGGTGCTTAAAGACATTCGCTCACGGGTGGATCAGCAAGTCCATCCGCCGGCTGGCTACTACATTGACTATGGTGGTCAGTTTCAAGCGCAGGAACAGGCAACTCAAACGTTGATTGGGGCAGGCATCATTGCCTTTGTGGTGATCACGGTGCTCATTTACTTTGCCGTCAAGTCGATTCCGGCAGCTCTGATGATTATGGTGAATTTGCCGTTAGCCCTGGTGGGTGGAGTGCTGTCTGTTGCGGTCAGCGCTGGTGTGATTTCGGTTGCCTCAATGGTCGGTTTCATCACGCTCTTTGGTGTGGCGACTCGCAATGGACTGCTTCTGGTGGATAACTACAATCATCGTCTTGCTGAGGGAATGCCCCTCAAACAAGTCATTTTTGATGGTTCGATGGAACGTCTGGTGGCAATTCTGCTCACCGCGTTTTCATCCGCATTAGGCATGGTGCCCCTAGCGATCGGCAGTGGTGCTGGCAAGGAAATTTTGCAACCATTAGCAGCTGTCGTGCTTGGAGGCTTGTTCACATCGACTGCCTTAACGCTGTTAGTGATTCCGGCTCTTTACGCTCAGTTCGGTCAGTGGTTAGTGCCCAAAAAGGAGGCGATCGCTCAACCACGCCCCTCAAATCCGGTTGAAATCGCCCCGTTCTGAGAAGTTTTCCATGTCGTTTTAAGGAGAAAGTGTGATGCGATCGTCCAAAGCCCTCTTGCTTTCAATAAGTAGCCTGGGACTTCTGTTTCTAGGCGCTTGCAGCAGTGGCAACCAGGCAACAAAACCCACCACCAATCCTGCTGCTACACCTGCGGCAATCCAACCTTCAGCCATGACAGCTCCAACCATGAATGGCGCTAAAGCGGTCTCTAAAAAAGCTACTTCTCATGGTGAGCAAGGCGGACAAGTGGTTGAATCCGGTCCTTATCATCTAGAGCTAGTGACGGAGAAGGAAGCCGCTGCCACTCACATCGATTTCTTTTTACAGAAGGGTGACGCTCACGAAGCGATTCCTAACGCGAAAGTTACGGCTCAAGTGCAATTGCCCAACGGTAGCCAGCAGTCTGTAGTCATGAAGTATGACGCGCAGGACAAGCACTATATGGGCATCCTGCCTGAAACAGTTGCCGGAGCATATAAAGTTGCCATTCTGTCTGACATTGGTGGTGAAAAGGTGAATGGGCGCTTTAGCTTTACGCGATAATACTGAGTATGATTTCATCCTCATTTCATGCTTTGGTTCTAAGATAAAGCTGTCTAAATCATTGACCGTGTGTTGAGCAATTCAATGGGAGAAAACTATGAACAAATTAAGTGGGTTGAAGACTGTGGCTGTCGGCACGATAGCGTTTCTATCCATTTCAGCGATCGCGACCAGTAGTGCCTTTGCTCAAGACAA
>JACMKO010000108.1 GCA_014380065.1 Leptolyngbya sp. ES-bin-22
ACAGAAACGCGCGGTCAGGGCATTGTGATTCAAGGGAGTGGTTTCTTTCTCAGCCCCACGTTTGCGCGGCAGAAGGTAGCGATCGTGGGTGCAGATCGTGCCATGCTCGCGGGCGTGACGGTAAAGAATCCAGACGCACAGGGCTATGGCGTGTGGATTGAGTCCACCAGCCCCGCGATCGTGGATAGTACCTTTACCGAAAGCGGACATGATGGCATTTCGGTGACAGGCAACGGTGCGCCGCTCATTCGCAACAACTACTTCTACCAAAATGGCGCAAACGGCATCACTATTTACGGTACGTCTCAGGCTGAGGTGCGGGAGAATATTTTTGAGCAGACTGGGTTTGCCATCAATGTGAACCAGAAGGCAACGCCGCTGCTGGTCGGCAACCGCATTACTCAAAATAAGGATGGGATTGTGGTACAGGCAAGCGCACAGCCTGTTTTGCAAAACAATTCGGTCGATGGCAACACGCGAGATGGGCTGGTGGCGATCGCGCAAGCGCGCCCAAATCTGGGAACGGCAGCGGCACCGGGCGGCAACACGTTTCGCAATAACGGTCAATTCGATGTCAACGCCAAAGGGTCGAGCCAGCAAATTCCTGCTTTTGGCAATGATCTGGATAAGACGATCGGAAAGCTGGATTTAGCGGGTGCCAGCCTGGGAGCGAATGCCTCCGGTACCCCAATGCCCTGGTCAACTGCAAGCACTCCTGGCAGTAGTCGATTAGTGGCGCTGTCTACAGGGCAGCGATCGCCCGTCAGCGCAGACAAATCGACGGCTGGTGGCAAGAACGTTGCCGTGAGGACACAGAAGTCGATCGCCAACACAAGCCAAACCATTCCCTTTGGACAGCGGCTAGACGACGATCGTCAGGTTGTGAATCCAACGACACAACGGCTGCAACGTTCATCTGCACCAGCCAGCATAACGCCAACTGAGGGTGGCATCTCAGCAGCAGCCTTTCCAGTGCCAACCGCTCAGCCATCGATAGCATCCCCTCGTCCAACGTTGCCTCTGGTCGCGGTTGCCTCACCTGCCAGCGTAACATCGGAGCCTGAATTCCCAGTACCATCAGCGCTTTCAGGGCTGCCGACCAAGGTTCGATCGCGCCCTGTACAGGTTGTGAGGGTTGCCATTACCCGACCAATGCCTCTGCAACGATCGCCGCAAGCTGCACCCGCGTCATTCAACGCCACGTTGCCGCCAGCCGTCGTCACCACCCGTGCCAGCTTACTGCCAGCCCGCACGCCAATTGCCAGCAGCAACCTGAGTGCCAGTCCAACTCAGCTCACTCCACTGCTGACCCAGAAGCCGATCGCCCTCAAACGCACAGGCACGATCGAGATTCCTGTTCCTGCTCCCGAAGCGCGATCGACTCCCGTTCGGGCTGTCGCAGTAACCCCGGCGATCGCGAGCGTTCCATCTCCATCCTTCACGAGTGCAGGGTTGTTGCCCGTCCCCAACCCGGATGCTCCCATTGGCAACGTGGGCAGTGCCTCGATCGTCTACCGTACTCAGCAAAGCAATGCGAGTGCCGCGCTAAAGTTGCCCTATCGGGTGGTCGTTGAGGCGAACGATAGCCAGCAGGCACAGCTACGAGCCGCCTTTCCCAATGCCTTTCGCACCTCGATTAAGGGTCGATCGCTGATGCAAGTGGGTGCGTTTGGTGATCGTGGCAAAGCAGAGCAGTTGATGCAAACGCTCAGCAGTCAGGGTGTGCAGGCGATGGTAGAGACGGTGGAGTGAGGTGTGGTTGAGATTCAGGCGATCGCTAGCGCATCAGTTGACTTCATGAGGTGCATTCCAGCAGCAGCAAACCGTTGAAATGCTGCGTCTGCTTGGTCGGTGAAGTCTACAACGCCGGGGACGACGACAGGTGAGGTGCAGTCTTCTAGCAGGTAGACTTTCGTTGCCAGCGTGGGGTCAGTTGCCTTGATTTCGGTCAGCAGATCGTCGATCGTCCACGCAACGCAGTGACTTTTTGCCTGCCCTGCAATGATCACGGCATCAAAGTCCAGCAGCGTTTGAATGAGAGACGTGTTCTTTTGCCCGATCGCGTCACCCTTCGCATCGTCCATCACTTCAGGACGCAGCACCGAGTAGTTTTCTGTGAGCGGATTCCCACCCTTAATCTCAAAGCGAGTTTGGCTGCTGCGGGCGATGTTGTGAAAAAAGCAGGCTTCCTCAACGGCAGAAACGAGCGCGTGACCAATGCCGCCCAGCATGGAGTGATAAGGCCAAATGGTGAGGGGATATTTGCCGTTATCGCTGAGGCGCTGCGTGTAGTGAAGGGCGAAGGCTTGGAGCGTAGCATAATCGCCCTTAGCGATGCTGGACGCGATCGCCGGATTCACCGTCCACTTGCCATCCTTCACCTCGTCGAACGCAATCATCGTCATCGGCGGTGGATTCTTGCCTGCCGCATCTACCCAAAAGACAGGATGGAAGATTTGCGTAGCCGTATGGGTATCTAGCGTTGGCACGATCGCGGTCAGCACGCCCAAGTTGCGGTAGATGAATTCACACAGCCGCACGTTATCTTCTACGGCACCGATGCCCGATCGTCCACCCACAAACAGCTCAAAGTCGGGAATGCAGAAGGTGTTTTGAGCATCGATCACCAGCAAACATACGCGGGTTTGATCATCTGCCGCTGCTTGCAAATGGTGTTGCGCTGCCCAATCGCTTGCTTGAGCAGCGCGATCGCCGTAGGGCACTCGCCACACTTCGCCAACACGAGCGGCATCAAAAAAGGTGGGAATCGGAAGCTGAGTCGTTTGCGTGGTCATAGCGCAATCTCTACTGCTGCAATGGATCTCTCTCGATTATCCATGAGGACTTACGCAAACCTCTGAGGTTTTAACCAAACATTGAACTTCATGACCACATCGACGCTTAAACCTCTGAGGTTTTGGCAAAACACGTAAGTCCAATGTCTGTTGGTGTTTTTGAGAGCGTTCTGTAAGCCTTGGCAGGAAGATTACAATGGGACAAAAGCTTTACTGAGATCTTGCCGGAGGAACCATTGGTAGAGGAAGCAGCACGCGTCTTTTTCTCTTATTCTCACATAGATGAGACTCTGCGAGACGAACTTGCAAAGCACTTAACCCCACTAGAAAGGCAAGGACTAATTTCCCTGTGGCACGATCGCAGACTTATACCAGGAACGGAGTGGGATCGTATAATCAGGACTGAATTGAACCAAGCTGATATTATTCTGTTACTTGTTAGCATTGATTTTATATCTTCCAAATACTGCTGGGACATTGAAGTAGAACGGGCAATAGAACGCCACGAAGCGGAAGAAGCTGTTGTAGTGCCAATTATCCTACGTCATTGTTCTTGGAGAGGAAGCAACACTCCCTTCAGTAAATTAACGGCTTTTCCACAAGATGGTATGCCCGTAACCGACAGGCATTGGCAGGGCTTAGATGAAGCGTTTGTAAATGTGGCAGAAGGTATTGATCGATTAGTGCGAGAAGAAGTTCCCCAATGGAGAGCTAAGAAAGAAGCGGGAAAGGAACAGCTTATCGGGGCAAAGACGAAAACATCTACCCCATCAGAGCGGGAGGGCACTTGTGAAGACCAGGCAGAGCCGCCACAAGTCACTCGCAAACAACTAGAGGAGTGTAATCCAGCTAAAATCCTCTATATCAAAAACGTTAAAGACCCACAGGCTTGGGCTTATTCACTGGATCGAATGCGGCAACCAGAAAGTAGAACGTTTGAGTTGATGTGGCGATCAGGAAGCCATGGGTTTCAAACACCTTCAGCAGGAGACTTAATGATTTTGCATCAGCGTGCAAAAGTCACCCATGTTGTTGAGTTCTTAGATGATGAGATTCGTAAAACAGTTTCAGGGGCTTTCCGCTGGGTCAAGACGGTGTGGATACCTGAAAATGATTGGAATCTGCTTCCTCACCAAAAGGCAATTCTAGGCTTTAGCCCTAATTATTCTGATGGCAATACACATTCCCTCAAGAGTCCTAATTTTTTCACGCTTCGTGAAGCTTGGAGTCGTTCAGGAGAATTTCGTTTAGAGGAATTCCAAAGCCATATTTTCCAGTATCTAACCCAATCTGAAGTAGCTATTGTGGATGAAGATGACCTCGCCTCTAACAAGGGAGTAGACTACACCCAATTACGAGATTTGCTGAAATCCGGTGCATGGAAAGAAGCCGACCAGGAAACAGCTTCGCTAATGATCCGTTTATCTGGCGGAGAGCTTGAAGGACAGTTTCAGCTTCAGAATATGAATACCTTCCCTTGCAAGGAGCTTTTAAAGATTGGCGAACTTTGGCGGAAATATAGCCAGAATAAATTTGGGTTCACTGTGCAAAAGGATATTTGGTCAAGTGCTTCAAGAGATTTCGAGGACTTAGCTACAAGAGTAGGCTGGCACACTAATCTAGTTTGGGTAAAAGAGCAAGATTTAGAATATAACGTCACGGCACCCCAAGGGCATTTACCGACACTTCGTTGGGTAGAGATTCACGGCTGGGCAATTGGCGGTGAGAACTCAGGGCACAATATCTATGCCTTATTTGAGAAACTCTTGAATTGCTTAAAGCATGCAAATGGTGGTAGGTAGTTCATAACCAATGTAAGCGAATAAAACTCTTATCTCGATTACCAAATCTAGGCTGTAAGTGTAGATACTAGAAAAAATCGAATGGGTAATTAAGCAATAGGTAGAGGTGGTTTCGGAGAGTTAGTATGTTGTTGAGTTATAGGTTGATGTACTAGGCACAATATACGGGTGGAACAATCGTAATGCAGCCAATTCAGCAAAGAGTAGTGGAAGTCTTACAAACGTTGTCTTCGCACGAGCAGCAAGAAGTGCTGGACTTTGTGGAATTTCTCAAAAGTAAGCAGCAGCACGCAGCACACGCTCAATCATCAGAAAAAGCTGGCATGTCTTTCTTGGAAGCTGCTGGCGCGTATGTTGGTTGTTTAGAGGGTGGTCCCTTTGATCTATCGACGAACAAAGCGTACATGGAAGGATTTGGAGAAGAATGAGACGATGGGTTTTGCTCGATACAGGTCCGCTAGTTGCCTTTGTTAAATCCAAAGACCAGTTTCATGGCTGGGTTACAGCCGAGTTAGCCACGATCGAGCAGCCTTTGCTGACCTGTGAGGCAGTCATCACTGAGGCTTGCTTTTTGCTCCGAACGACTCACGCAGGCGAAGAGACAATTATGGCTTTGCTCTCAGATGGCTATCTTCAAATCCCTTTTCGTCTTGAAGAGGAGGCAAGCGCTATCGGAGCGCTGCTAAACCGTTATCGTTCGGTGCCGATGTCTTTGGCAGATGCTTGCTTAGTTCGCATGGCTGAGCTATATGGCGGTAGTTCTGTATTGACTCTTGATAGTGACTTCCAGATTTATCGCAAAGATAAGAATCAAGCAATTTCAGTAATTAAGCCCTCAGCTAATCATGAATAGCTTGGGTACCTTCCTCCAAGGACAACCAACAAGCATCGCCATCCGACCTGAGATAATGAAAGTACCCTTCTGGCACGTCCAGCCATGTTTGCGATCGTCTCCCGTGAGAACATTCAACTTCGACCTGGTGCAGTGCTGCGGTTCCCTGCTACCTGGAGTGAGTACGAGAGCTTAAGCGAGCAACGGGGCGATGGTTCGCTGCCTCGCCTCAAGTACCGTCATGGAGAAGTCCTATTAATGTCGCCTCTACCGCACCACGGGAAAGATGCCAGCCTGATTGCTGATGTTATCAAGACGTTGCTGGATCATACAAATCGCGAATACGACTCCTTCACTCCCATCACGATGAAGCTTCCGGAGGAGAGCGGGATTGAACCAGACTACTGTTTTTACATCGACAACTGGGAAGCTGTGCTAGGTAAGAAGCGCATTGATTGGCGCATCGACCCGCCACCCGATCTGGTGCTTGAGATTGATGTGACGAGCTATTCTGATGTCGATGATTACTTGCCCTATCGAGTTCCAGAAGTGTGGCTCTATAAGCGGCAGCAGCTTCGTATCTACCAGCTTCAGGGCAACGGTTATCGCCCGGAAGCCCAAAGCCGCTACTTTCCGGATCTTGATCTTCAAGCTATAGTCGATCGCTGCCTGCAACTTGCCTACGATCGCAACACCAGCGCTGCAATTCGTGACTTGAGACAACGTTTAAACAACGACATCACGCCATAGCAGACTGATGCGATCGCCGTGTAGATGACTTCGTAGCAAATCAGCATCACTTTTTGAGACACACGTTGCTGAGCAAAGCGATTTGGGCACTCTAACGCAGCTTATTTTTTACTCAGAGTATCTGCCATGCCCTACTAGGACATCAACAGCGTAAGTGAGCATCAAGACCGCTTTTAAAGCAGATGGCACGATAACATCTTTTGAGACAACGGATCACAATAGAGGGTTCCGTTAACCCACGTTCTGTTGAGGATGTAGATCGTGGATCACGATGACTGGGGAAAATGCAGTGTCGGAATCTCAAGAAGACAGTCTGGTTGAAGCACAGGACACTTCTTACGCGCAGCTTAACGTTGCACAGCAACAGCAGCGGTTGAGCGAATTGGCAGTAGTCTTTCTCAAGCTGGGCACGATCGCGTTTGGCGGTCCTGCGGCTCACATTGCCATGATGGATGATGAGCTTGTCAAACAACGGCAGTGGATGAGCCGCGATCGACTGTTGGATCTACTGGGTGTGACCAATCTCATCCCCGGTCCCAACTCGACGGAACTAGCAATTCATATTGGCTACGAGCGTGCGGGCTGGAAGGGTTTAGTGATTGCTGGTACGTGCTTCATCTTGCCTGCAATGCTCATTGTCTGGGCGCTGGCAGCCGTTTATGTCCGTTTTCAGACCATTCCTGAAGTGGGGTGGCTGCTGTATGGCGTGAAGCCTGTCATAATTGCGATCGTGCTTCAGGCGTTATGGAAGCTAGGCAAAGCGGCAATTAAGGATGTACCGACGGCGATCGCGGGTGCCGTGGTCATTGCAGCCTTCTTTTTCAACGTGAATGAGCTTGTGCTGCTGCTGCTGGCAGGGTTGGGCGTGACGCTGCATCGGCATCTGCGGCGTGGTGGCACAACGGGCGTAACCGCGCTCTTACCCATCCCAGGCCTTTTGGCACAGGCGAATGTTGCGACTGCTGCCGTTGGTAACGCCACCTGGCTGCAAGTGTTTCTCGTCTTTCTCAAAATTGGCTCAGTGCTTTATGGCGGTGGTTATGTCCTGCTCGCCTTTTTGCAACGTGATCTGGTGGAACGTACCCACTGGTTAACCTCACAGCAGCTTTTAGATGCCGTCGCGATCGGGCAGCTTACACCCGGTCCGCTCTTTACTACTGCGACCTTTATTGGCTACTTGCTGGCAGGTAACGCGGGGGCGATCGCGGGTACAGTCGGCATTTTTCTGCCCGCGTTTGTGCTCGTCGCGCTGGTGAATCCCTGGGTACCCAAGCTGCGATCGTCGCCCTGGGCAAGCGGCTTTTTAGATGGCGTGAATGCGGCTTCGCTGGGGTTGATGGCAGTTGTCACCTATACCCTGGCGCGGGAAACGCTTGTAGATTGGTTAACTGTGGTCGTGGCGTTGGTGAGCGCAATGATTGTCTTTCGCTTTAAGGTCAATTCTGTGTGGTTAGTACTGGCAGGCGCGATCGTTGGGTTCCTGGCACAGAGATTTGGCTGGATTGCATAAGCCTTAGCCATTAACCCTCCTATCTCCTGCCTCCTGCCCGCTATAAATATGACTACACTAAAGGCAATATCCCTGATAGCGATGGAATTTGAGCGAGAAGACCCGATGCCTGAGATTGCAACCACCCCACAAATACCCTGCTGCGACCCGTCCGAAGCCGTCGCCTACGATGTTGAACAGGCAGTCCTCCAGCGCTACGAAGCAGGGGCGCGTCAGCCCGAAGCCTTGTTGTGCTGTCCTACTGATGGCTACGACGCTCAGTATTTAGCCAACCTGCCCTCAGAAATCATTGAGAAAGACTACGGCTGCGGCGATCCCACCAAATACGTGGCGATGGGTGAAACGGTAGTTGATCTGGGTTCCGGTGCGGGGAAAAACTGCTACATTCTGGCGCAAAAGGTCGGCGCAACAGGACGCGTGATTGGCGTTGATTTCAACGACGAAATGCTGTCGCTGTCGCGCAAATATCTCGGTGAAATGGCAGACAAGCTAGGCTATCGCAACGTTTCCTTCGTGAAAGGGAAGATTCAGGATTTGGCGCTGGATCGCGATCGCGCCCAGGCATGGCTGACGCAGCACCCCATCACCGCGCTGGATGAATTAAACCGCTTTGAAGCAGAGTGCGATCGGTTGCGGCAAGAACAGCCCCTCATCGCGACGGATAGCGTGGATGTCGTTATTTCAAACTGCGTACTCAACCTCGTGCGCCCTCAAGACAAACAGCAGTTGTTTCAAGAACTTTACCGCGTGCTGAAGCGGGGCGGCCGCGCCGTCATCTCCGACATTGTGTGTGACGAAGACCCAACACCCGCAATTCTGGATGATCCCGACCTGTGGAGCGGCTGCATTGCCGGAGCCTTCCGAGAAGATGCTTTTCTGGAAATGTTTGAGCAGGCAGGCTTTTACGGCATTGAGATTCTGGCGCGGCAGGCAGAACCCTGGCAGGTGATCGATGGTGTTGAATTCCGTTCGATGACCGTACGCGCCTACAAAGGCAAAGACGGTACGTGCTGGGAACGCGATCAGGCAGTGGTTTACAAAGGTCCCTGGAAAGCAGTGCAAGACGACGATGGACACACGCTCTATCGCGGTCAGCGGATGGCAGTTTGCGATAAAACGCTCAAGCTCTACACCGATCGCACCAGTCCCTACCAGCAAGACATCATCCCCATTCCGCCGCATACAGACATTCCTCTCGAAACCGCTCAAGCGTTTGACTGTTCTCGCGCTCAGGTGCGTCACCCCCGCGAAACGAAGGGCGTAGACTATCGCGCAACCGTCACGGACACTGCTAGCTCTTGCTGTGCGCCATCTGAAGGCTGCTGCTAGAGTAACAATCAGCGCCTTTGCTTCAGACTGCTTCCAAATCAAATTAGTCGTTTCAATAAAAGTTGATGGCTCAGGCGACAGAAACTCCAACGTTAATCATTTCTGGCTTTCACGCACTCTCTGATCCGTTGCGAATTAAGGTGCTAGAGCTGCTGCGCCAACAGGAATTGTGCGTGTGTGAATTGTGCGATCGCCTGGATGTCACCCAATCGAAACTATCGTTTCACCTGAAAACGCTGAAAGAAGCAAAGCTCGTCAACGCACGGCAGGAAGGACGCTGGATTTACTACAGTTTAAATCTGGCTCAGTTTGTGTTGATCGAACAATACCTGTCAGAGTACCGCCGCTTCAGCCAACTCTTGCCTGCTCGAACCTGCCGCGACGACCCTTAATGTATCCATCTTTCTAAGCTGATCTTTGCTTGTGGTCAATTGGGTGAACTTGACATATCAATTTTTATTGAAATAATGGAGGTGCTACGCGATCGCTCTGATCTCTAATTGGGCGTTCGTCTCACCGAAGTCATCATGGCAACTACAACCGCTGCGGTTAAACGGCTCTCGTTTCTCGATCGCTACCTCACCCTCTGGATTTTTCTGGCAATGGCGGTTGGGGTTTGCGTGGGGTCTTTGTTTCCCGCCGTTGATACCGTCATCAATCAGTTTCAGATCGGGACGACGAATATTCCGATCGCGATCGGCTTAATTCTGATGATGTACCCACCCCTGGCAAAAGTGCGTTATGAGGAACTAGGCGACGTCTTTCGCAACAGCAAAATCCTGGGGCTGTCGCTGCTGCAAAACTGGGTGATTGGACCCATACTCATGTTTTTGTTGGCAGTCACCTTTCTGCGTGACTACCCGGATTACATGGTGGGATTGATTTTGATTGGGTTAGCCCGCTGCATTGCGATGGTCGTCGTCTGGAGTGATTTAGCTCGTGGCAACACTGAGTATACGGCTGGGCTGGTTGCACTCAACAGTATCTTTCAAGTCATTTTCTACAGTCCCTTTGCCTGGTTTTTTATCACAGTGCTGCCACCGCTGTTTGGGTTGCAGAGCAGTGTGGTGAACGTCAGCATGGCTGAGATTGCCAAGAGTGTGTTTATTTATCTTGGCATTCCCTTTCTAGGAGGCTACTTCACCCGGTTTTTCTTGGTGAAAGCGCGGGGCAAAGTCTGGTATCACGATGAATTTGTACCCAAAATTAGCCCGATCACGCTTGTAGCATTGCTGTTCACGATCGTGGTGATGTTCAGCCTGAAAGGGAATTTAATTGTGCAAATTCCTCTGGATGTGTTGCGTATTGCGGTGCCATTAGTCGTCTACTTTATCGTGATGTTCCTGGTCAGCTTTTACATGGCATGGCGCATCAAGACGGATTACTCCAAGGCTGCCAGCGTTGCCTTTACAGCAGCCGGTAACAACTTTGAGTTGGCGATCGCGGTTGCCATTGCGGTTTTCGGCATCAATTCTGGTGCAGCGTTTGCAGCGGTGGTAGGACCACTGGTAGAAGTACCCGTCTTGATCAGCCTCGTCAACGTGGCATTCTGGCTCGAAAAACGTTACTTCGCCCCGTCTTAGTCGGCAATATTTCTATGTTCACAAATAAGTACTCACCAAAGGAAGCCAGTGATGAAACGCGTCATGTTTGTTTGTAAGAAAAACTCTGCTCGATCGCAAATGGCGGAAGGCTTCGCCAAAGCAATGGGGCAGGGAATCATCACTGTCATCAGTTCTGGGCTGGAAGCAAGCCAGGTAAGACCAGAGGCAATCGCCACGATGAAAGCTATCGGCATTGATATTACAGATCAAACCTCCAAGCCGCTCAGCGACTTCAAGCCTGAAGCTTTTGATGTCGTGATTTCCCTTTGTGGTTGCGGTGTCAACCTGCCAGCAGCCTGGATCTTGCGCGACGTGTTTGAAGATTGGCAACTGGATGATCCGGCTGAACAACCAGAGATCTTTCCCAGAGTGCGCGATGAAATTAAAACGCGCGTTACGCAATTGATTGAGTCTTTAAAAACAGACGTTGTATCGATCGGGTAAAGGCTTCACTACATGGATCAGCCCATAAACCAACCGATTACTGAAAACCTGTGGTGGGTGCTTCCAGGCAAACTGGCAGGTGTACGAAAGCCAACCGCAGCGGAACTGCCTGCTCTGCAAACCGTGGGGGTAGGCGCGATCGTCTCTGTGATGGATGATCCTTCTAATCTGGATGTGTACCAGCAGGCGGACATGCCTCACCTTTGGTTGCCCACAAAAGGGGGAACTGCACCCGATCGAGCACAGGTGCAAGCCTTACAGCAGTTTGTGGATGAGCAGAACCGTTTAGGACATGCCGTTGCCATTCATTGCACTAGCGGCAGACGGCGCACGGGTACCATGCTGGCGGCTTACCTGATTGCTGCGGGTTCGTCTTATGACGAGGCGATCCAAATAATCCAGACTGCCAACCCTGATGCTGAACTGCGCGACGCTCAAACCACGTTTTTGCAGGCACTAGCAGCAGGATAAATTCAATCCTTTAGATTCCGCCCGTCCAATTAACCTCGCGCTCAGCTCAAGTTCTTTGACTCGCTTCTCCAGCTCTATGACCAATTTCGATCATCCACCGAGAATTTTGTTTTTGTATGGCTCCTTGCGCGATCGTTCCTACAGTCGCTTGGTGGCAGAAGAAGCGGCGCGGATCATGCAGGAATTTGGGGCAGAGGT
>JACMKO010000109.1 GCA_014380065.1 Leptolyngbya sp. ES-bin-22
GTGTGGCTCGATCGCTGGCAGATGCACTCGATCGAATGCTCTTGCAACCACCCAGTCAACGGTTTCAATCGGCGGCAGAGGTGCTGGCAGCACTTAAGCCTCCTAGCCAAAGCACGGTACGATCGCCTGCTACCCCAAAACGAGCGGCATCATCAGTGCCGTCTCCTCCTACTGCACCACCCCAAGCGGTGCCTCAAGCTCAGCCTGCAACACCAGTTGTGCCTTTACCGGCTTCTCAGGCTACAAAGCCCGCGAGAAGACAGCGTGGGTCGATCGCGCCTTTTTCGACGCTGGAGTTGCTGGGTGCCGCTGCGTTCACAGGCTTTGAATGCGGGCTGTTGGCGATCGCGCTTTTCAGCTTCCTGGGCACCTCTATCGTTAGTGGCGGCTTTTGGGTTGCACTGTTGTTGGGACTGATCTTTCTCCAGTCGCGTCGTACGATCGAACGGGTAGATTTGCTCATTACAGCAGGGATCACGCTAGCGATCGTGCTGCTTGTACCGCGTCTGCATAACCTTGCCGCCATCGTGAGCGGAAACGCGTTGGTGACTGTTGTAGTCATCGCTGTCTTAACGGGGCTGGTGGCGATCGCAGTCACTGCTCTATTTCGGATCATTTTTAATCTGTTGTCTACCTTTCTTTAAGGCGACTCAGAGTACGATCGTTCGATTAGTTAGGGTCTCTAATCCTTTAACCTTGAGCAAGTACAATCCTTTAACCTTGGCAACTACGAGCCGCTGGCTAGTTGGATGCATACCATTTGGCACCAAAGAATCTATGGCACAAAAGAACGATACAACAGCATTGATTCTGGCGTTTCTTGTGACGGCAGGGCTAATTGGAGGGGGCTTTTGGTGGTTTACTCAACGATCTGGCAGTGACCTAAGTAACCTACTACCAAACAATACCAACTCTCCATCGGATCGTTCTGATGGCGGTGAGCCATCAGTGTCACCGACTGGCGCTCCAAGCGCTCAAGCGAATTCGTCATCGGCTGAAGGCTTTTCAGGCGTTCAAAAGATTCCTTCCGGTTTATTCAGCTACGGTGGCAGCACGACTTGGGCACCCATTCGGCTGATCGTTGATCCGGTCATTCAATCAGTCCGACCAGAGTTTCGCCTGCGCTACATTGATCCGATTTCTGGTGCACCTGGTTCGGGGACAGGTATCCGAATGCTGCTACAGGATGAACTTGCGTTTGCTCAGTCTTCGCGACCCGTGTCCGATCAAGAAAACCAAATGGCAGAACAGAGAGGGTTTAAGCTGAAGCAAATTCCAGTGGCGATCGATGGCATCGCGATCGCGGTTAATCCCAGCTTAAAGATTCCTGGCTTGACGATTGACCAGATCAAGGCAATTTATAGTGGTAACGTCACCAACTGGAACCAGGTCGGCGGGCCAGATCTTGCCATTCAACCCTTCGAGCGCCCTGCCACCGCCGGGGCAGGAACCATTGAAGTGCTGTTGGGCGATCGCAAACCGGGCGCAAATGTCCAAGATGTTGCCACTACTACAGCAGGTTTGCGGAAACTGGCGACCAATCCGGGGGGGGTCTATTTCTCTACGGCGACGGAGCTGGTGCCACAATGTACCGTCAAGCCTGTGCCGATCGGTCGGCAACCGGGTCAGTTTGTGCCGCCTTATCAAGAGCCGCTGGTTGCACCTGGTAGCTGCCCTGCTCAGCGCAATAAGATCAACACCAGCGCCTTTCAAAGTGGACAGTATCCGTTGACTCGCAATCTCTTTGTGATTGTGAAGCAGAATGGCGCTGCCGAGCAGCAGGCTGGTGAAGCCTACGCAAACTTTCTGCTCTCACCGCAGGGGCAAGATTTGATCGCCAAAGCTGGCTTTGTCAGAATTCGCTAGGCGGATATTGTAGAAGTCGCCTTAAGCATCACCATTTCTACTCTTAGACCTTTCGGCGTGTTGCTGCAAATGCCCTTCACTATCAGAGTCGCAGAACTACTTGCTGATTCAGATTGCCTGTTGAAGAGGCTGCTTAAACCTGCTTAATGCCTGCTTCTAAGCAGGTTTGGTACGCCGTATAAAAATCCAAAGCTA
>JACMKO010000110.1 GCA_014380065.1 Leptolyngbya sp. ES-bin-22
CGTCCGCCCTGAGCTTTGGGATAGGCTTTGACGAGATTCTCGATTTCTAGAAAGGCTTTAGGTGCAGCATCCGGGCGCACTTCATTTGCAGGCTGGGGAGAAACATTGAGCATACGAACCTCCTGTGGAATACGGTTTAGAGTCTGCTTGCCTTACCTCTACGCAAGAGAGATGTTGATTGGACGATTAGCACGAATCTCAAAGCTCTTGAGATAGCCATGCAGATCGCCAGGGTCAAACGGTTTGTTGTCGATGAATAACGCACCCGGCTCAACTTTGTAATCCTCTTTGGGGCACTCAATCCCCATCTCTGCGGCAATGTCTCGATACAGATCGGTACGCCATGCCTGACGGGCAATCTTTTCTGCCTGTGGCGGAATATCAGGAATTTGCCCCCATCGAGCCGATTGGGTCATCAGCCAGAGGCTTTGCGACTGCCAGAGAAAGGTCGAATGATTGCCTGCAATGTTGCCCTCTGCCGCTGCTAAAGCAGGTGGAATGTCAAAGAAGACAGTGGTTTCATCGGGTTTGTTGGCGATGCGCGATCGATCATCAAAACCGCCATAATCGTATCTGCCCAAAATGGCAGGGCGGGTCATCTTCGGTTTTGCACCCGTAAACGATCGCTCTGAAATTAATTCTGCTACCTCTTGCCGATGGTTGGGATCGCTGCAATAACGACAGGCTTCGATCATGGCTTTGACCAGCGATCGATAGGTCTTTGGGTTTTCGGTGATAAACGAATCCTGCACTGCTAAGACGCGATCGGGATGACCTCGCCAAATTTCCCATCCTTGAGCAAAGGTAAAGCCAATGCCTTCATTGCCTTTGATGGCGCGGGTATTCCAGGGTTCCGCAACCATATATGCCTGCATCGCACCAATCCGCATATTGACTAACATCTGCGGTGGCGGCACGATCATGATGCGAAATTCTTCCAGTGGATTGATGCCCACTGCCGCGATCACATAGCGTACAAAATACTCGTAAATCGCAGAACTCAACACCACTGCCATAATGCGTTTCTCGGACGGCAGGCTGCTGAAATAGCGATGGAAGTCTTGGCTAAACGCCTCCAGGTTGCCGTTATAGTCCTGCCAGGGACGAAAGCCTGCGTCCCACATGGCGCGGTTCATCGTGATCGCGTTGCCATGCCGATGGATGGTCATCGCGGCGCAGAGCGGGGCATGTCTGGCACCTTCTGCCCCAGTGCGGGCATTGGTCACAGCGCCAGAGACAACTGGAGCCGCATCCAGGCGACCAAAAATGACACCATCACGAGACGTTGCCCAACTGGCTTCGCGGTTGAGTTTGACGTTCAACCCATACTTGCGAAAGAAGCCTTTCTTCCAGGCGATCGCAAACGGGGCGCAATCATTCACTGGCACATAGCCAATCACAAGGTTGGGCTTTTCTAGCGTTTGAGGTTTAATCAGCGGTTCAACGGCTAATGCCTCTGCTGTGAGCGCTGACGGACTGCGATCGCCATCAACGTTGAGTGAAAAAAGCGCCGCACCTGCAACGGATACCCCCGATGCCGTGAGAAAGTCGCGCCGTGTCCAGCGTTTGTTGCTCATAGTTGCTATATGAATAGGTTGCTGCGTGAGAGATAGCCGTCGTTCAAAGTGGCAGCACGACAAAAGCCGTTGCTTACGATTGCACGGGTCTGTGAGTCACAGCTTCTTGAAGCTTGCAAAGCAGCCAATCAAGAAGCAACCCTGTAAGACCAATCAACACCACTGCCATAAAGACAGAACTCAGGTTTAAGCGGCTCCACTCATCCCACACAAAAAAGCCAATGCCAACGCCACCTGTGAGCATCTCAACGGCGACGATGACGAGCCACGCTACGCCTAAGCTGATGCGTAGACCAGTGAAAATATAGTCCAGACTGGCTGGCAAAATAATCTTGGTCAACCGTCTCCAGCGCGGCATTTCTAGCACTTTAGAGACATCAATGTAGTCTTGAGGCACGCTAGAAACTCCCAACGCCGTATTGATCACGGTTGACCATAGCGACGTGATGAAAATAACAAAAATGGCTGAGGGATTAGCCAGATTGAAAATGGCTAAGGCAATGGGCAACCATGCCAGCGGCGAAACGGGTTTCAAGACTTGAATCAGCGGGTTGAGCGCTAGATAGGCAGGACGATACAGCCCAATCAAAACGCCGATCGGCACCGCCACGATCGCCCCCAGCACAAACCCAATCAGTACGCGACGAATGCTCGCTAATAAAAGCCAACCGATACCCAGATTGCCAGGACCGCGTCTGTAAAAGGGATGGGTGATGAAGTCCCAATTTGCCGTCAGCGCTTGCCAGGGTGTTGGCATAATCTCGCTTCTGACGGTAGCAAGCAGCCACCAGAGGGCAAGCACACCTGCAAAACCAGCGATCGGCAACAGTACCGTATCGCGCCAGAACATAAGACGAAAGCGCCTAGCGGTAGCGTGACTGGCATTCACCGCCAGATCTAGCAGTAATGTCATGGATTACACCTCATTTCATCAGAACGTTTGCTGTCTCTGAACGTCCAGTCAAGAAGTCTGATGCAATAGGCGTTACACAACAAGAGGCTTCTCAAAGCCTGTCGTCATGAAACAATCATCAATCAGTCTTCTCTCAATGCCTACGAGGTTAGCTGTCGGGCTAGGGTTGAGAGATACCCTTTATCAAAGCCTTTACCATACAAATAAAGTGCCTTTGAAAATGCGCCCCATACTCTTGGGTGTTGGTTCCCCCGCTTTTTGCTTTGCCTTAAGCGTTATAAACTTACAGTGCAAAGTTCAAATTAGGCTGACTATTCAGTTAACCAAAAGTTAGCACCAAACGCTTCAGTTTTCAATGCTCTCCTCACAAAATGCTTCTAAGGTAATGCTCTGAAAGCCATCAATCTTTCCATCGTTTGCGACTCCTTCTCGCTTGCTTTTTCAGCCAGTGGCAGCATTCTAGAAAAGGGCGATCGCGGTTGGCTCTCTTCACATTCTTCCTTCAATGCTTGACGGCTCCTTTCATCCGGCTACTCACCCTTCGTTCATCCCCCATCGTGAGTTGATCGATGAACTCGACTTGATGATCCGGGCACGCTATCCCCTGCTGTACATTGTGGCGATCGAAGAAGAGCCTGTGGAGAACGTCTTACGACACGTCGCAGCCAAAGTGCAGCCTGCCCGCAGCGTATTGCTGTGGGATCTTGTGCGCGGCTGGGATGATAACGGTACGGCAAAAGGGAGTGCAATGGCAGCGCTCGATCGCGTTGGTAAAGCGCCAGCGGATGAGGAAGCTATTTTCGTACTCTGTGACCTTCATCCAGTGCTAAAAAATGCGACCAGCGACAAA
>JACMKO010000111.1 GCA_014380065.1 Leptolyngbya sp. ES-bin-22
ATCAGAAATGAGAAGGGCGAAATTACGGGTGGTGTTCTGGTCTTCCAAGATGTGACGGAACGCAGACGGGCAGAAGCGTTACTCCATCATCGCCAGGAAGAGTTTAGGGCGCTAGTAGAAAATTCTCCCGATATTGTGGCGCGGTTTGACCGGGAGATGCGTCACGTTTACATCAATCCAGCCGTCGAGGGAGCAACAGGTATTGCCGCAGAGGCATTTGTTGGACATACTCTCGACGAATTGGGCATGTCTACTGTTTTGTTGCCCTTGTGGGAGACGTTGCAAACCGTGCTGAACACGGGACAAGAGCAGATTGCTGAGTTTCAATTTCTGACACCGGATGGACTTAAAAGTTATCAAGCGCGGGTGGTGCCAGAGTTTGCCCAAGACGGCAGCGTTGAGTTTGTGCTTTGCGTCAGTCGAGATATTACCGCGTACAAGCAGGCAGAAGCCGTTTTGCGGCAGCAGGCAGAACGAGAGGGGTTGTTGGTGGCGATCGCCCAACGTGTACGCCAATCGCTTAATCTGGATGAAATTCTCAACACAACGGTGATGGAAGTGCGTCAGCTACTTCAGACCGATCGTGTCATCATCTATCGCTTTGAACCCGATTGGAGTGGCTTTGTCGTTGTAGAGTCGGTCGGTGATGCTTGGGCACGCATGTTGGGTCAACAGATTTTCGACCCCTGTCTGGTAATGGCTGATTGCTTGCTGCCTTACACGCAAGGGCAGGTCAGCAGGACCGCAGATATAGCGAATGCAGGGCTAGCTGAGTGCTACGTAGATCTGCTGGTACGGTATCAGGTCAAGGCGAATTTGGTCATTCCAGTTTTGCTACCTCTAACTCAAGCACAGCAAACAGAGGCACAACCGCTGGGAACCCTGTGGGGGTTGCTCGCTGTACAGCACTGCGCAACCGCTCGCCAGTGGCTCGATTCGGAGATTGACCTCCTCAAAAATCTTTCGGCTCAGGTGGCGATCGCCATCCACCAAAGCCAGCTTTACCGACAAACGCAGCAGCAGGCGCAGAGAGAACAAGCGCTTAATCGGGTCATTCAGGCAATTCGCAACTCCTTGGATCTCAACACTATTTTTCATACAGCGGCAGCGGAAATCGGCAGTTTGCTACAAGTGCAGCAGGCAAACATTCTGCAATACTTGCCAGAACAGGCTGTTTGGGTGCACCAGGCAAGCTACCGCCAAAGTCCAGACGTTGCGCCTGTGGGCTTAGATGTGGTGGGCTTAGAAATTCCCGATGAGGGCAACCCCATTACGGCACGGCTAAAGCAGCTTGAAATTGTGCGGCTAGACGATGCCAGCACGGTGGCAAACGAGATGACTCAAATTCTGGCGCAAACGTTTCCAGGCGCTTGGCTGGCTGTGCCCCTACAGGTTGGTGGCTCTGTGTGGGGCAATATCACGCTGATTCGAGGACCAGAACCCTTTGTTTGGCAAGACTGGCAAATTGAACTGACTCGTACGATCGCGGATCAGTTGGCGATCGCCATTCAGCAGTCGCAGCTATATCAGCAGGTGCAGCAGCTCAATACGCGCTTAGAAGAACAGGTGCAGGAACGTACAGTGCTCTTGCAACAAGCCTTCAGCTTTGAGGCAACGCTGAAACGAATTGCCGATCGCGTGCGCGATAGTCTGGATGAAGATCAGATTTTGCGAGCAGTCGTGGAGGAACTGGCGCTGACGTTGGGTGTGAGCGTTTGCAGTGTGGCGGTTTATGACTTGCTTCAGCGAGCGGTCAATGTACGCTATGAATACAAAACGGCATTAGCGCTCCGAGGTCACCTGATCCCGATGGCTGTGTTTCCAGAGGTTTACCAGCAGCTTTTGGAGGGTCAGCATTTTCAATATTGCAGCCTCGAGACTCGATCGACTCAAGAGCGGGTTGTGCGTCTGGCATGTCCCATCTTTGATGATCAGGGCACACTCGGTGACTTACGGCTTGTCAACCATGCAGCCTACGTCTTTTCAGATCAGGAAATCCGGTTGGTGCAGCAAGTCGCCAATCAGTGCGCGATCGCTCTTCGGCAGTCACGTCTCTATCAAGCGGTGCAGGCACAAGTGGATGAATTAGAACAGCTCAATCGACTCAAAGACGATTTTGTGAGCACCGTTTCGCATGAACTGCGAACGCCTATGTCTAGCATCAGAATGGCGATCCAAATGCTGGAAGTCGTGCTTTTACAGACTGAAGATGGACGATCACGCGAAGCGACTGACCCATCATCGCTCATCTTGCAGCCAGCGTCGTTTCAACGCGCCACCCGCTATGTCCAGGTACTGCGCGATGAATGTCAGCGCGAAACGACGTTAATTGACGATTTGCTCGATCTTTCTCGTCTGGAACGACAAAGTGAACCGCTCAATCTCAGTAGTGTGGATCTCCAGACCTGGCTGGCTCAACTGGTAAACCCCTTTGTCGATCGCGTTCGCAGCCAGCAGCA
>JACMKO010000112.1 GCA_014380065.1 Leptolyngbya sp. ES-bin-22
AAATCCGTTAAGGTCTCTGCAAGCGGCTGTTGTGATCTCTACTACACTTTATTTCCTCATTCATGCGCCTAGAGCAGTTGCAAGCATTTCTAGCAGTGGCAGAGACGGGTAGCTTTCAGCAAGCTGCTCAGCGCTGCGGTGTGACTCAATCGGCAATCAGTCGGCAGATTCAAAGCTTAGAGGCAGCGGTGAAAATACCGCTCTTTCATCGCACCACTCAGGCGAAGCTGACGATCGCAGGCGATCGCTTTTTACCCCGCGCCAAAAAGATTTGTCAAGAGTGGCTCAATGCCACGCAGGATCTCGATGATTTGCTGGCGGGTAAACAGCCAGAACTGTGTGTTGCCGCTATTCATTCCATCTGTGCATATCATCTGCCACCTGTGTTGCAGCAGTTTTGTCACGACTATCCTGATGTGCAGCTACGGGTGACGGCACTGGGCAGCGATCGCTCCCTGAAAGTGCTGAAGGATGGGCTAGTCGATCTGGCGATCGTCATGCATAATCGTTTTTTGACCACCAGCCCAGAAATGGTGGTGCAGGTGCTGTACGATGAGCCGATCAAGGTGCTGATTGCGGCAAATCATCCGCTAGCAAAGTATGAAACGGTGCCCTGGGAGGTACTGGCAACGTATCCACAGGTCGTCTTTAAAGATGGCTATGGCATGCAGCGATTGGTGCAGGAGCAATTTGAACGACGAGGGGCAACACTCAGAGCAGTACTGGAACTGAACACGCCGGATGCCTTTCGTGGGGTGGTGAGGCAGGGCGAACTGGTAGCGCTGTTGCCCGAAACCGCACTCTTTGAGGCGTATGCTGACCCCACGTTGGCAGTGCGATCGCTGGCTCCCAGTGTGGATCACAGCAACGGTATCCTTAAAGATTCGCTGACCGATCCGCCGTTCACCCGTCAGGTGGTGATGGTGACCACGCGCGATCGCCTGCAAATTCCACCGATTCAGCATTTTTTCAACCTTGTGGCAGAGCTATTGCCGCCCAAAATTAAGCTGCCGCTGTCGATCGCCACTGTCGAATAAGAGCCTTTTATCTGACGCTTTCTGCTGCCATTGAGCTAATGCCATGAGTCATGCTTTTAGAGAACTGCTTCGCAAAGTAGGTAGCGGTACGCATACCAGCGAACCGCTGACCCGCGAGGAAGCTGCTGCTGCCACCCGCATGATGTTGCTACAAGAAGCGACTCCAGCTCAGATTGGTGCCTTCATGATTGCTCATCGCATCCGACGACCAACCGGAACCGAATTGGCAGGAATGCTCGATGCGTATGAGGAGTTAGGTCCCCAACTGCAACCGATCGCGGCTGCTCATCCCGTGACGGTGATGGGCATACCCTATGACGGACGATCGCGCACGGCTCCCCTCAGCCCGTTGATTGCGTTGATTTTGGCAACTGCCCATTGTCCGGTCGTGATGCATGGGGGCGATCGTATGCCCACCAAAGAGGGTGAACCGCTGATCGACTACTGGCGCGGCTTAGGCGTTGACTGGAGCCAGCTAACCCTCACGCAAGTGCAACACGTCCTGGAAGCCACAGGGTTAGGCTTCATCTATTTGCCATCTCACTTTCCCCTGGCGCATGGACTCGTACCGTATCGCGAGCAAATCGGCAAACGTCCGCCCTTTGCAACAATGGAATTGATCTGGTCGCCCTATGCAGGGGAAGCTCATGTCGTGTCTGGTTTTGTCCATCCACCCACCGAGCTGATGTTTCAAGAGGCGATCGCGCTGCGAGGCATCAACCACTTCACCAGTGTCAAAGGGTTGGAAGGGAGTAGCGATTTGCCCAGAGAGCGGACTGCCATCATTGGTTTGGGCGCACCCGCGATCGGCTTTGAGCGTCTGCATCTGCATCCACGAGACTATGGCTTTGAAGGTAAGAACGTTGCCTTAGACACAACGCCAGCGATCGTTGAGGCAATGAAAACCGTACTGCAAGGACAGCCATCTGAACTCATGCAGTCTGTCCTCTGGAGCAGTGGGTTCTACCTATGGCGCTGTGGTGCTTGTCGATCGCTAGAAGCAGGCATCCAAGAAGCCAAACGACTGCTTACCGAAGGACTCGTGCTGCAAAAACTGCGCGAAGTCCAGCAGGTTGCTACCCCACTGCAACTAACGCGTTAACTGAGGCATCAACATCAGCGCCGAATATTAAACGAATGCAAGCCCTCTGGCGTTTCATAGGATGCTCTCACCTGTTCTACGATCGCCTTTGGTGGTCCGTCATGACACCAGCGCACCATCGACTCGATCGCCCTTTCCTCTCCCTCAAACACCGCTTCCACTCGTCCATCGGGCAAGTTCCGCACCCAACCCATCAAGCCTAAGTGCGTCGCAATCTTCGCAGCCGAAATGCGATACGCAACACCCTGCACTCGTCCCGAAATCCATACGTGTGCGCGAATCAGTTCCATGTATGGATAGAGAAGGTTTTCGGTTGCGATCGTACCTTGATTGGCGATCGTGAATAGGAGGCGCAGCTCTCACTTATATTCCCTAAATCCGCTCATACAGAAGGTCAATCGTCCCGGCGCTAGATGCAAGGTTTGATCTGGTGCCTCTCCAAGCACAGCGAGATCGCACTAATGAAATGGCTCAAGGGTATTGCAGATTGTGCCTCCATAACAACCTAAAGATAAGGTATCAGGCTGCGAGGAATCTGTATCACTCCTCCAAATGTGAGGTTATGCGAACAGGATTCATCAAAATCTATCAAATCATTAATTAGCCCACTTAAGTTATCTGTGGGGCACAATCAGGAGATGGTCTGTTAGTTGCAAACTGTTAAGTAGCCATCGGACTCTTTGCCGAATTCATAAGCTATTATTGAAGCAGTGTATAGCCTGCTAGCGGCAATGAGTAGTGATGTTCTAATCAAGAAGATTTTAATTTTATCTGCAAATCCAAACGGTACAGACAAGCTTCGATTAGATGAAGAAGCTCGTGATATTAAAGAAGGATTACGACAGTCCAGGGAGCGAGATCGATTCATCATTGATTCTGGATGGGCAGTGCGACCTAGAGATGTCCGAAGAGTTATTTTGTATTCTAAACCACAGATTGTACATTTCTCTGGACATGGATCAGAAGATGGCGGTTTAGCATTTGAAAATGCTACGGGTCAAATTCAACTGGTGCAACCAGAAGCATTAGCTGGTTTATTCAAGCTGTTTTCAGAGGATGTCGAGTGTGTGCTGTTAAACGCCTGTTATTCAGAAATTCAAGCTAGTGCGATCTCTCAGCACATTAAATTTGTGATTGGAATGAGTAAAAAATTGGGGATCGAGCTGCAATTGAGTTTGCAGTAGGCTTTTACGATGCCTTGGGGTCTGGATGCTCTGTTGAAACTGCATATGAATTTGGTTGTAATGCAATCCAAATGGCAGGTATCTTAGAACACTTAACTCCAGTATTGAGACGTAAGAATATTTCATTATCATCTTCCAACATCGATCATTCCGACAAGATAGCTTCTAAAAAAGATCCTACAAATCGTTCTATAAAACTTGAGTCTCCATCTAAAATCACATATGAATTTGTTTTAAGCGGGAGTGTCAATGAAATCAGCAAACAGAAATTAGAGGCGATAGTTACTCATCTTCAAAACATTACAGGAGATACTTCTTTAACTCTGATTAGGGTTGAGACAGGAAGCATAAAGCTTATTTTGGAAGGTTCAGAAGATGGATTTAGACAGCTTGAGAAACTCTTTGAACAAGGGAACCTTAACAATGTAGAAGGTACTACTGTTGAGAATGTAAGGATATTAAATCTTCAGCCCATCTCTTCTGTTTCAGATGTTAGATTTGGAAGGTTGGCAGCCAGAAACATACACGGAGTAGCAGTCCTAGCCAATCAGGGGGAGCAAGGGCAACTTAGCAATGTAGAAAATATTGCTGTTGAGAATGTAAGAATATTAAATCTTCAGCCCATTTCCTCTGTTTCAGATGTTCAATTTGAAAGGTTGACAGCCGGAGCCGCACACGGAGCCTCAGTTCTGGTTAGCCAAGGGAAGAAAAGGCTATCTATTGAAAGAGTTTTAGAAGGAATCACCGACGGTATTTTGATTCTTTCGGAGCGCGGCGAGTGGATTTATCATAACCATTATGCATACCGCATTTGCCAACAGTTAAACCAGGGGAAAGCCACTGCCCTCACTGTTCCCGCAGCCATCTGGCAAACTTGTGAAGTACTCATTGAAAATCGTGATGTCTATGCAGACCAGCCTGTTGTTATTGAGTCGGAGATTGCCCACGGCAGATCGAACCTCTATCGCATCCGGGTGAGATGGCTGACCTTGGACGATCCGCAGCGCCCATATCTAGCAGTTCTGTTGGAAGATCGCTGGCAGTCTTCGCAAAACCGGGCACTTGCCGAAGCTATCTCATACAACCTGTCTCCACGGCAAACCGAAGTCTGGTTACTACGCCGTGCTGGCTTTACTTACCAGCAGATTGCGACCGAGCTTTACATCACCATCAATACGGTCAAACAACACCTGACAGACATTCGAGCCAAACAAAGTCTGGCGATTGAGATGGACAATCACGCTGAGTCCTGACCCAGTTTGTTTGAAGGCTCCACCTTTGACGACTCCAACCTCCAGCCTGTCAGCAGCGCCCAGCAAACCTAAGCCCTCAGGAGAAGCTGCGATGTGCCTTTAATTCGCTCAAGGTTTTTAACTCATTGCTCTCAAAGCCTACCTATCTCACGTAGGTTTGTGATGTCTTGCTCAAAATCTTCGACATCGTAATGCACTGGAATATGACGACTCGCAACTAAGTGCTGAAATCCAATACGGTGTATACCTGCAAACCGACTGGCTTGAGCAAGGGTAAGCTCTTCCTTTTGAAAGAGCATCACAGCAATCTCCTGACGCATTTCAGCTTCAGTCATGCGAGTTGCGGTTAAGATTTCGTCAGAAACAACGATGCTCATGGTGATATTTTCCTCGATCACCACTATTCTAAGTCTCTTCCTCGAGCGATCGCCCGGCTCTACTCCAGCACTAAGTAATGAGAGGGTCTTAAGCACTAGCCACGTTGCTAATGAGTCGTAGCCGGGAATTCTAGGCAGGTGAATCGGTTATGAGGCTCATGCCTCAGCCTGTTCGCATCCATTAACGCCGCTAACTAAGGAATCAGGCTATGCCCTACGAAAACATTAGTGCAACTCTTTCAGCCCAAAACCTGAGCAACATCAAGACCGCGATCGCAACCATTCGCGCCAATATGCCGTTTCTGATTACGCTCACGGCAGATGAACGTCGCAAGCGTTTCAAGATGGGCAACAAAAGTCTGGCGTTTGTGAGCAACAGCAGCGTTTGAGTATGTAGATGATCAACCACATCAAGCCACTGATCCCCCGCTAGTGCCGCTGCGCAAGCAATCAAGCTAAGATAAATGCACATTGAAGCAGGAAACTTCACCGATGAGCCTCATTTTAGAGTGTGAGTCACCGCCTCTGTGGGCAGATGAAACTGGTGCCGTGCGAGTTGGCAACTCAAGGGTCTTGCTGGAGCTTGTTATTCGATCGTTTCAGGATGGTGCTTCTCCTGAAACGATTGTGCATCGGTATACGACCCTATCACTCTCTGATGTTTACAACACGATCGGCTATTACTTGCGGCATCAAGAGGCTGTAGAGGTGTACCTGAGTCAGAGAGAAGCGGTGGCTGCCTCTGTACAGCAGCGTTTAACCAGTGCTCAACCTGATTTAAGTCTGATTCGTTCTCGTTTATTGTCTCAGCAGCCTTAGCAATCGTGATGCTGAGGCTGTTAAGCGACGAAAACTTTAATGGTGATATCCTTCGAGGTCTGTTTCTGCATCAGCCCAGTCTTGACTTACTGCGGGTGCAAGCTGTCGGTTTACGGGAAGCAGACGATCCAGCAATCCTGGGTTGGGCAGCCAGCAACGAGCGCATTCTTTTAACCCACGATCGTGCAACCATGCCAGACTTTGCTTATCAACGCTTGCTTAGAGCGGAACCGATGGCAGGAGTCTTTGTAGTGAACGACCGCATGCCCATGCGACAGGCGATCGATGAGTTATTACTACTAGTGAATTATAGCGAACAGGCAGAATGGGCAAGCGTTGTGCTTTATCTGCCGTTATGACAATGCATACAAAAGCAAATGACTAACCTGCCACCTCTAACGACTGAAACTATTTGGGCAATCCTTAACGACACGCTGGATGATGCCACCGTGAATCAATTGGTGTGGCATTCATTGGGCTATCGATATGCCATATCGGGTAGTGGCTGGGACACCGCCGCCGTTGCACCCGACTGGAAGGAAGCCTACCCTGAACCACCGGACTTTATCGAGCACCGTCCGCCAACCGTGAAGCTGACGCGATCGATTCTGGCTGAGAACAAGCAACTGCTGAAGGAACTGGGGTTTCAGGGCTATAAGGTGAATGAATTGGCGCCCCGAAAGACAAGACGGGCAACGATCGCCAACTGGCTGTTGAGCCACATGCAGAGCAATGACGGTGAACAGTAGACTAAAGCAAGGTCTTTCAGGTGAAGCGTTATGGTTCTAAGTAACCAGCCCGATACGTTGCTGCTCGGTCTAGATGCGCTCGATCCCGATGTTGTGTTTCCGCCAGATGATCTAGAAAGTGACGAACCGCCGTTGGAAAGTACGCGCCATCTAAAACAGCTAATTCTGTTATTGACCTGTCTGGAATGGTTATGGAGCGATCGCGCGGATTTCTTTGTCGGCGGCAACCTTACGGTCTATTACAACATTGAACAGTTGACTACGCGAGACTTTCGCGGACCTGACCTGTTCGTTGCCCTCCATACCGAGCGGCGAGAGCGCAAAAGCTGGATGGTGTGGGCAGAAGGCGGACAGTATCCTAATTTCATCCTGGAATTACTGTCAGACAGTACCGCCAGCGTCGATCGTGGGGTCAAAAAGCAACTGTATCAGGATATTTTTCGCACGCCCGAATATCTTTGGTTTCATCCCGATACGCTGGAGTTTCAGGGGTTTAGACTGATCTCGTCCCGCTATGAGGCGATCGTGCCTAACGAGCAGGGCTGGCTCTGGAGCGAAGCATTACAGCTTTATCTAGGCATCTTTGAGTCACGACTACGGTTTTTTACAGCGACAGGGGCATTAGTCCCAACGCCCGAAGAAGCCGCTTTACAGGCACAAGCGCAAGCAGAGACTGAGCGGCAGCGTGCAGAAGCCGAGCAACAGCGTGCAGAGCAAGCGGAAGCACAGACAGCGACTGAACGGCAGCGCGTTGATCAGCTACTCGCCCAGCTTCGAGCGGCAGGCATTGATCCGGATAGCCTTTCTTGAGCCTCCCCATCGCTTGAAAATACCGCTATGACTGCTAATCCCTACTCCTGGCTGGAGGATGCCCTCACAACCATTCATCGAGCAGACTGGTATCGCTCAGTGCAGACGATCGAGGGGCGATCGGGTGCAGTGGTGCAGATGGCTGGGCAAGCGGTCATCAACTTTGCCAGCAACGATTATTTGGGCTTGGCAGGGGACGATCGCCTCATGCAAGCCGCGATCGCTGCCATTCAGGAGTACGGCACGGGCAGCACTGGATCGCGTTTAGTCAGCGGGCATCGAGACCTGCATGAGCAGTTGGAACGAGCGATCGCTGACCTCAAGCAAACCGAAGCGGCTCTGGTCTTTAGCTCTGGCTACCTGGCAAATTTGGGCACCGTTAGCGCGCTGGCAGGCAAACGCGATCTCATCCTGTCGGATCAATACAATCACTCCAGCCTCAAACAAGGGGCCGTTCTCAGCGGTGCGACGGTATTGGACTATGCCCACTGTGACATGGTGCAGCTTCGGCAGTTATTGGAGCAGCACCGCGATCGCCACCGTCGTTGCTTGTTGCTGACTGACAGTGTCTTCAGTATGGATGGCGATCTGTGTCCCTTACCAGAGCTTTTGGCGTTGGCAGAAACGTTTGGGGCAATGCTGCTGGTAGATGAAGCCCATGCAACGGGCGTGTTGGGCGCAATGGGCGGAGGCTGTGTGGAGCATTTTGGCTGTACGGGACGGGCGATCGTGCAAGTGGGCACCCTCAGCAAAGCGTTAGGCAGTTTGGGCGGCTATGTGGCGGGTTCGGCGACGTTGATTGACTACCTGCGAAACCGTGCGGCTGGCTTTATCTACACCACAGGGCTGTCTCCAGCCGCTACCGCAGCAGCACTGGCAGCCGTGGCGATCGTCCAGCAAGACCCCGATCGTCGCGCTCAACTCTGGCAAAACGTGACGCAACTCAAGCAGACATTAAGCCAACAGCTTGCAGCCAATATAGACGGAGACATCAAGCTTCTACCGTCCGCATCGCCGATCTTATGTTTGCAAGTTGCCAGTCCTGCGATCGTGCTCCATTTAGGCAAGGCTCTGCGACAAGCAGGTATTTTCGCACCAGCCATTCGCCCACCCACCGTGCCTACCAGTCGTCTGCGCCTAACACTCATGGCAACGCATGAAGGTGAGCATTTACAGCGATTCACGACGGCTCTGAGTCAGGCAATGCAGTCGGGGTTGGAGCGATAACGCAATGTGCGGCTTGTTGTCACTGGCTCGCCTTCTCCCAACGTTTGGAGAGGCATAAGGGACGCTTAAGCCGTCATAGGGAATGCTGAAGCGTTTGCCACAACTGCTTGTTAATAAGCCATCAAGGCTTGAGATGTGTCAACAACGCTTGAGCGATCGCAACGGTTGCGTTTTAAATGGGTAGGTCTCATTCTGTAGGGACAGTAACGTCTCTACAGAATGGGGCGGTATGTCTAAATCATCATTCGTTATAGTCAGGTGCGCAGTTCTCTTATAGCCACACCATTACAGCCAAGGTTTAAGTAGAGCGATCGCGTTTCTAACAATTTTTGGTACGCTGAAAGGCAAAAGCAGCCGTGTCAAAGCGTTTTTTGCCATGCAAATTCTTCACGGTACCTGGATTCCTCACACAGAAGATACGTTTGTCCAGAACGGAGCCTTCTACTTGTGGGTCGAAACCACGGAGCGAAAGCAGTTGCGTAAGCCGAGCCAGCGTCATCCCCGACAGGTTGTGGCGGCTGACCTGGCTGTGTTGCTGACTCAGGCATTAGGGATTCAGCCACCGGGTTATCGCAAGCTTGAAAACTTTATTTCGTCACAGTACTTTTTGTTACCAACGGCTGACAATCAACCGCTGCCCTCGCTAGAGCTATCTCGTTACTTGGAAGCAGAGGCACCAGAGACGTTTGAGCTTCAGTATTGGGAAGTAGATTGTTATCAAACGGTTACCTCGTCAAAAACAGGCGGCTTTGTTAACAGCGTGGTGAGCCTGGTCAACGAGCTGCACTTTTTAGCGCTGCATAATCTGGTAGACATTCAACTGGGTGCCGACCTGCTGTTTTGGTTTCACTATACTCAAGCGCTCAAACGCATCATCTTCAAAGACCAATATATTCCCGCGCTGAAATACCGGGAACTGGAGCCTGCAAAAGCCGCTGGAACCAAGCGTAAGGCTACTCAGCCAGCCGAGCTTGCTAGTGCGACGACAACCCGCATCAAACGCACCAGCGCTGCAACGACCACTCGTCGATCGCGATCGGTAGCTACATCAAAAACACAAGCGGCGGCAACTCAAACCATTGATGTCTCTGTTACACCGCCAGCCGCTAACGCTGAAATTTATCCCGGTTGGGAATTTGTTGGCGAAGAGTACGAAACGACTATCCAGCAGTACGTAGACTACATGCCGTTGCTGTGTGTTGCGGGCTTTGCAGCACCGCCAGAAGCGCCAACCTTTTACGATCGTGCCACTCTACTGCGTCATTTTTCGGAATGCTTGCTAACGGAAATTGTCACGCATACGCTCATGACACAGGCATTTGAAAAGACCATCTTCGATTCGCTCCTGTATGACTGTTTGCATTCGGCTGGTAAGCCTTTTGGGGCGGTCTATCAAGAACCCTATCAGCAGTGGCAGACGTGGCGCGATCGCATCGTGCGTACCCAATCGGATCAGCCGTTCTACCTCTGCTTTAAGCTGCAAGACCCCGTGCAGCCAGAGGAGCCGTGGGAACTGCAATTTCAGGTGGCTCCCAAGCACGATCCATCCCTACAGATAGCGTTGCAAGACTATTGGCGGCTGCGTCCCAAGGAGCAAAAAGCGCTACAAGCGCAATTGGGACAAGCCTTTGAACACCATTTGCTGATGAATTTAGGCTACGCCGCTCGGATTTATCCTGCGCTCTGGCAAGGCTTGGAAACCGATCAACCCATCGGCATTGTGCTGGATTTGGAGTCCGCCTTTACGTTTCTGAAAGAGTCTGCCTGGGTGCTGGAGAACGCTGGCTACAAGGTCATTGTGCCTGCCTGGTGGACACCGCAGGGACGGCAACGCGCCAAAGTGCGGCTCAAAGCAAAAGGTAAATCGTTGACAGGCGGCGAGGACAAGCCCAAAACGTACTTTGCGTTTGAGAATTTGGTGGAGTACCAGTACGCACTGGCGATCGGGGGTGAACCTGTTAACGAGCAGGAATGGAACCAATTGGTGAGCGCCAAAACGCCTCTGGTGAAGTTTCGTGGGCAGTGGATGGAACTCGACCAGGAAAAAATGCGGCAAATGCTGGAGTTCTGGAAAACGCAGCAGCAAGAGAACCCCGCATTGAGCTTGCTGGATTTTCTCAAGCTCACTGCAACCGACGATGAGAACCTGGAACTGGAGGTCGATCGCGCCAGTTCTCTCTCCGAAATGTTGGCAAAGCTGGGCGACAAAAGTCAGCTTCAGCCTGTTGAAAATCCCAAGCACTTGCAGGGCGACCTGCGAGAATACCAAAAACGCGGCGTGTCCTGGGTACATTATCTGGAACAGTTGGGCTTAAACGGTTGCCTTGCCGATGATATGGGCTTGGGCAAAACCATTCAGGTCATCGCCCGCTTGCTCCAAGAACGCGAACTGGCGCAGCAAGATGGAGCCAAACTGCCACCGACCTTACTTGTTGCACCAACCTCGGTTGTGGGGAACTGGCATCACGAAATTCAGAAGTTCGCGCCGCAGTTGCACGCCATCGTGCATCACGGGACGCAACGGGCAAAAGATGGCAAAGCTTTTAAGCAAATCTGCCGCGAAAACGATCTGCTTATCACATCATTTGCGTTGGCACGGCTGGATGCCAAGCTGCTCGGTGAAATTAAATGGCATCGCATCGTGCTGGATGAAGCGCAGAACATCAAAAATCCCAAAGCGGCGCTGACAAAAGCGATTCTGAAACTAGAGGCACCGCATCGGTTAGCGTTAACGGGAACGCCGATTGAAAACCGACTTTTAGATCTTTGGTCAATCTTCAATTTTCTCAATCCAGGCTATCTCGGCAATCAAACCCAATTTCGGCGCAATTTTGAACTGCCGATTCAAAAAAATAACGATCGACGACAATCCACCACACTTAAAAAGCTGGTCGAACCCTTCATTTTGCGACGGGTCAAAACTGATCAATCGATTATTAAAGATCTGCCCGATAAGGTGGAGCAAAAGCTCTATTGCAACCTCACCAAAGAACAGGCATCACTCTACGCAGCAGTGGTCAAAGATGTTGAAGCAAAAATCAACGAGCTGGAAGGAATTCACCGCAAAGGACTCATTCTGGCAACGCTGACAAAGCTTAAGCAAATTTGTAATCATCCGATGCAGTTTTTGCAGGATGGTAGCGAGTTTTCGCCGGAGCGATCGCACAAACTCACGCGCCTCAGTGAAATGGTGCAAGAAGTCATTGATGAAGGCGAAAGTATGCTGATCTTCACCCAGTTTACAGAACTGGGTCAGGCGTTAGAAAAGTATTTGCGGCAGACCTGTCGTTACAATACGTACTATCTTTCTGGCAGCACCTCTCGTAAGAAACGGGAGCAAATGATTGCCACCTTTCAAGATCCTGAAACCGAACCGTCGATCTTTGTGCTGTCGCTTAAAGCAGGCGGCGTTGGCATCACGTTGACGAAAGCGAATCACGTGTTTCATTTCGATCGCTGGTGGAATCCTGCTGTGGAAGATCAAGCCACCGATCGCGCCTTTCGGATTGGGCAAAAACGCAATGTGTTCGTGCACAAATTTGTGGCAATGGGAACCTTGGAAGAACGCATTGACGAAATGATTGAAGACAAGAAAAAGCTGGCAGGCGCGATCGTGGGTGCGGATGAATCGTGGTTAACGGAACTCGATAACGACGCATTCAAGAAACTCATCGCCCTCAACAAAAGTGCCATTATGGAATAGAACCGCTTCTGAAAGGCATTCTTTAACCTTCAAAAGTCAAACCCTCTAACTTATGAACCTTGATTTGCTTGACAAGCTCAAAGACCATCCCGACCTGATTTCGGCTGTGACGGATCAGCAGTACACCATCACCGATGTGAGCTGGCAGGCATACGAAGCGTTTTTAGCGGATCTAGGCGATGACTTTCCGGGGTTGCGGGTTCACTATCTTGAAGGCACACTTGCAATTACCATGCCTGGACGCAAACACGAAGTTAGCAAAGATAATATTAGTGGACTATTAAGAACTTATTTTGAAGAAACTCGCACCCGCTTTTATGGATTAGGATCAACTACATTCAAGCGAGAGGCGAAACGTCGGGGTGCAGAACCCGATGTCTCCTTTTGCTTGGGAACCGATAAAGAGTTTCCTGACATTGCCATTGAAGTAGCACAAACAAGCGGCATCAATAAACTGGAGGTTTATCAAGGTCTAGAGGTACCAGAGGTTTGGTTTTGGCAGAAGGGTAAGTTTCTGCTTTATCACCTGCGGCAAGATGGCTACGAACCGATCGATCGCAGTGAGTTTCTACCCAACCTAGACCTGGCTTTGCTGGGAACCTACGTGCAATCGCCAGAGCCATTGGATGCTGTGATCGAATTTCGATCGGCGATGAGGAAAACACTGGAATAACGCCTTTGCCTCTATTGGAATTTTTCAGTTGAAGGACTGTAGCGATGAGTAAATTTAGTCGTACCTGGTGGGGTAAAAAATTCATTGAAGCGTTGGAACACGTTTCCGATGCTAGCCGTTTGAGTCGGGGGCGTGGCTATGCGACCAATGGCAAAGTTATCCATTTTGAAATTAAACATGGGATTGTTTCTGCCACCGTTCGAGGCTCTGTGAATCCTTATTTTGGCGTACACAAAGAACCGCTTTACAGCACCACGATCGAGTTTCAGCCCATTAGTGCTGCAAAATGGGCAGCCGCGATCGCCTTAATTGCCTCCAAAGCCAGCCTGATTTCTCGACTGCTGCTTAACGAAATTCCTGACAATATTGAAGAGTCGTTTACGACACTCGGCTTACATCTGCTGCCTCATGGCAAAAAAGATTTTAATGCCAACTGTTCCTGCCCCGATTGGGACAATCCTTGTAAACACATTGCAGGTGTCTATTACCTGGTGGCAGCGGCACTCGATCGCGACCCGTTCTTGCTGTTTGAGTTGCGGGGACTGTCGCGAGAAGACCTACACACCGAGCTGGCTAAATCTCCTTTGGGGCAAGCGCTCTCTGCCGAACTACAACGATCGCAGCGCCCACCTCAATCGGCTGCTTCGTATTACACTCGTCCCCAAGTAGTTCGCGCCACAACCCCCGAAGCACTACGTGAATTTTGGCACGGTGCTAAACGTCTGCCTCAATCCATTGAGCCGTTGCCCCAGGCTCTTGTTGCCGCCATTCCTGTAAAAAAACAGGGCGATTTTCCAGCCTTCTGGCACCGCGAAAATTCTTTTCTTACAGCCGCAGAAATTCTGTATGAACAGGTGAGAACCAAAGGTCAACTTTAGCGCCAGTCGTAGAAGAACAGGGCTTTGCTGCGATTGCTAGTTCCACAGAGAATTAATCCAGCAAGAGAGTATAAAATCCACAGCATTACTTGAATTTAACGTCAGTTTGCTAGTCTCAATTTTGGTAGTCTTATGACTTGAGGCTTTCGGCTTGGTAGCGATCGTCCATAAACTGCCACTTGAACGCAGATCTCGCGTGGTGCAATGCTACGATTTCTCCGGTTAATCGCTGTTACAACCACTGTGATACCGACCCTGTTGCCAGTGGTCGCGCTTCAGGCATTCGCACAAAAGGTGAGTGACTACGATTCCACCTGCTATCTCCGCATTGAAGGACGTGGCACTCAAGATTTGGCTCGGTTCTGCGGTAAAAAACCACAGCAACCAGGTACGACCAAAACTCCCAGCAAGACCACAGTGCGTTCTGCTCCGCCACCAGCGGTCGCGATCGATGCAGACGATGCACCCGATGAGGATGAACCAATTCCCACACCGCGATCGACCATCCCATCCACACGCTTTCCCTCACCTGCGACTCCAGTTGCCCAACCGCCAGCAAAGCTACCTGTGGATCAGCGCTCAACGCTGCCGCCTGCAAAGCTTGTGCCAAATCAAACACCTGCGAGCGAAGATGTTCTGCCAGTGCCCCGCCCAGCCGCAAAGCGCCAGCCGCAACCAACAGCGCGCAAGCGAGTCGCAGCCAAGCTAAAGCCACCACTAAAACTGGTGCTGCCATCACCTCAACAACCAGCGTCTCAGCAGGAGACCGTTGAGGCGTTGCCCCCCCGCTCAAGGCTCAAACCACGCCCATTAGCGTCAGTTACGCCGCCGCTGCCTCAAGTAGAGAACGTTACACCCCAACCTTCAACGGCGCTCAAGCCACAGCCTTCACCGTTCGATACGCTGCTCCAGCAGTTGATGCAGCAAAAGTACCTGTACCTTTTTTGGGTGCTTTTTCTCCAGGTGCCCTTGCTGAAGGTGGCGATCGACCGTCGATCGCGCCCCAAAGCCCAAACTCGTAAGCTTCAAGCTCGGCGACAGGATACCGCTTATAAGCACTCTCTATCACGACCTTACGAGCAGCCTGCTGCCCGTGATGCACCTGAACTCGTCATTAGTAGCCCATCGGCTGAAGCGATCGCGCACGCCAACGAAACGCTAGAGCAAGAGAACATTACCCAGGCAGCAGAATTTGATCTTTCGCAAGCTGATAATCAGATCGCCCAAATCAAAGTCATTCTCGCCAGTGCAGTCCGCAATCGTGTCAGCGATATTCACCTCGAACCCACAATAGAAGGCTTACGGGTGCGCTACCGCATTGACGGCATTTTGCGGGATGTGACCATGCTGCCATTGGCGGTCAGTCGGCGAACGATCGTTGCGCTTAAAGTCATGGCGGATATGGATATTTCGGAAAGCCGCCGCCCGCAGGATGCTCGCATTAGTGAACAGTACGCCTCAGAAGCAGCAACCAATCTGGATCTGGATCTGCGGGTGAGCACACTGCCCTGCATCGGCGGTGAAAAAGCCGTGATTCGCTTGCTCCCCCGACAAAATCCCTTCTCCCAAATGGATGACCTGGGGTTTACCGAAAAGGCGCTAGCGCTCTACAAAGGCTGGCTTCAGCAGCCGCAAGGCATGATCATCTTTACAGGACCAACGGGTTCTGGGAAAACCAGCACCCTCTATACCAGCTTGCAGACGATCGCTACAGAGCATGTTAACGTCGTCACCGTTGAAGATCCCGTCGAATACATCCTGCCCAGCATCACGCAAACGCAAGTCAATGAAGTGGCTGGCATGACCTTTGCTGCGGGACTTCGAGCCATTTTGCGACAAGATCCAGACATTATCATGGTGGGCGAAATTCGAGATGGCGAAACCGCAGAAACCGCCGTAAGAGCTGCCTTAACCGGACATTTAGTCCTGACAACGCTACACACAAACGATGCCGTAGGTGCCATCCCGCGACTGAGAGATGTGGGTCCCGATCCCGGTTTGATCAGTGATGCCCTCTTGGGAGTCGTCGCCCAACGGCTGGTACGCCGCATTTGCCCCCATTGTGCAGAACCATACACACCGACGGAAGCCGATCTGCGTATCTTGGGTCTGAGTCTGGCAGACGCTAACCCGAATGCATGGCGGCACGGACGTGGCTGCTCTCATTGCTTCCACTCTGGCTACTCTGGACGGGAAGCCATCATTGAGCTTTTGCATGTGGATGCGACTGTCCGTCAACTCATCTACGACGGTTCATTGAGTGCATTGATGGATTATCTGAACAAGAGCGAGTTCGATTCCTTCCGCAAGGCAGCGATCGCCAAGGTTACCAGCGGGATCACCACGATCGCTGAGATCCGTCGCGTTTTACCTGCCAGCAAACTGGCGATCGACTCCTAAATGTTGCAATTGAAGCAATGCACTTAAAAGCGATTTTCGCAACCACCATTACGGTTACTTCAACGTTTCTTCAAAGAGTCTACGTTTAGCATTGAAGTTCTTTAAAGTTTGAAATTTGTCATCACCTGAACTTTATTGCGTAGCGCTTACGAATATGATGCTTTGAACGCTCTCTAGCATACAGAATTGTTTGGTAAAGTCTGGTTCTCTTGCATTCAGTCTGCTTGCTGGGTAAACAAAGAAAGACCACTATTCCAATACTGTATCGATGGTGCATTCTCCCTCAATGGCTCATCTAATGAGAAGAAGTCGCTCATTCAATACGGATTCAGCGGCCCCTTTTTAATTAGAGTTTACTGAGAAAAGAATAAGCGCATCTGACAGAGAACCGATCGTTCAACTAATTGCTATCGCTAAAAAAGCGTGAGGATCTACCTATGGTTCGTTCCACTTTCAAAGCCCTGCTCGCGGGTCTGTTGTTAACAGGCATCGCAAGTATTGTCTGCCCACCGTCTGCGGTTGCGGCTAAACCCGTGCGCGTGATTCTTGATCATGATGGTGGCTTTGAAGACTACTATTCTGTCCTGGTATTAGCCCTTGCCTCTCAAGGAGAAGCCCCTCCGGTCAAACTTATTGGCGTGACTACAGCGCCAAATGGAGAGTCCTATTGCAACGGCTCTAACGGCTATCCAGATCGCAAGCAAGCGCTACTGGGAAGCTTTGGTGTTGAAGAAGGAACGATCGATGGCATTACGCAAAAGATTCTTTCGTTGGCTCAATACGATCGGGCAAAAATTTACACTGGCTGCGATGAACGCACGGCTGTGCTTTCAATTCCTAACGAGGCAGATGCGTTTGGCAAGCCCATTCCTGGTACTGGTAGAACCCCTGTAAAAGTGCAGTTGCCAGTTGGGGGAAGAGCCGCACTAGGACCATGCCTCTTTCACAAAGAGTTTGTCTTTTCAGAGCGCGATATTGTTTGCTGGAATGAGTTTAATCGACCGTTTCGCGATGAAACATTGAGGTATGTTTTACCCAATGCACAGAATGCGCTTACCACCTTTAATCTGCCAGAACTAGATCTCATTCGATCGCGCAAAAAAGCGTCTGATTTTATTGCAGAATCGATGTGCAAGGCCTATCAAACGGATAACCCGCTCACCGTTTTGTCAGTTGGTCCCGTGACGAATTTAGCTAGAGCCTACGCTAAAATTGAGCGCAATCCAAAAGCATACGGCTGCCCTCGTAAGACAAAACTTTCTGACCTGAGCAAAGTCATTTCAACGCGCTTTATGGGCGGCGCATGGGACACAAACAAAGCAGATAACTTTGATGCGAACGGCAACTATCGGTTAAATGAACCGTTCCCAACCTGGACAGCAGGCAATATCTATTTTCAAGCCGGAGAACACATCTTTGGGATGCATCAGTTGCCCTTTCCTGGCACCAATTTTCAGGACATTCAAACGGGCGAACATAAGCAAGCCTTTAACTCACTCAACAACGCTGAATTTAATTTTTGGATTGATGCCATAGCCCTGGCTAAAGTGCTTAACTCTAAAATTCCGGTGACGATCGTGCCCTTAAATGCGACAGATTCTGCCAGATTACAAGGGTTTGGTCAGCGGCTGAAAGACAACCCCTCCAAATGCGCTACTGCTCCAGCCCAATTCATCCAAAACCTTCAGTTTGCCAACAGTCCCGCTCCGGGCTTTTTTGTTTTTGATACCTTATTCTTTTGGGACACTCTAGCCGCTACTAGCCTTTGGAATAATTTTGTCAACTTCGAGAACTTTCATGATCTTGAAGTGACAACACT
>JACMKO010000113.1 GCA_014380065.1 Leptolyngbya sp. ES-bin-22
ACTGAGGCGATTCACCACCGTTAACCGACCATCATTACTGGCTTTCTCCCGCGCTGTTGCATGGAACTCCAACGGATGTGGAAAATTACGCTCATCATGAATCTTGCAAAAGATTACTTTCAGCAGTTCAAAGAAAGCAGGCTGTTTCTGTAATCCATCCGTGACATGAATATGATCATGACAGGTCTTAAACGAAAACAGCAGATTATCACCGACTGCATTGCTTAGAGATTCACGGGTGGGGCGATCGACTTCCTCAACATTGCCATCTTTACCAGGAATATCATTGGGGTCTTCGTAAACCGTTTTGCCGTCATCGCCTCTGAGTTTGCGTTTAACCGCCTTAAAGCGTCCATTTGTCCACATGCCCCACTCAGCATTATCACAAGCTGCCATGTACGACATTAACTGCTCAATCCCATCCTTACTGGCGGAAGGCTGAACCGAATCTCTTTTGCACTCAATGATGATCCAAACGTTTTCCTGAGTATGCGGATCACCATCATGAAAAATTGCCAGATCAATGCGGGCACGTTTATCGCTGCCAAAGCGAATTGGAAACTCGACCTCGATTTGCTCTAGGGAAAACTTCAGCTCCAGAACAAGACGACGCTCAATATTTTGACGAACGTACTCCTCCGGCGTGTCATTCCGGATCGTTTGATCGATAAAATCGCAGATTTTACCGTCTGGTAGCGTCGTCAAAAGCTTCGACATTGCCAGTCAACCCTAACCCAGTACTTTACTCTTCTTAATGTTGTACCAGCGATCGAGCCTCACACGCGGTTTTGTTGCTTAATGTTTACGCTAGTTCTCAGATCTCAACTTAGTAAAGCCGCCAACCGTCCCCAAAACTCCAGCGTTAGCGTAGCTTTCAGTAGGAATCGCCCTCCAACCCTCACCTTCCAACCTCTGCACTCGACCAATTGAGCTTCGATCGCGGAACTCCGACCTCAAAACTCGAAACTCCAGGCTCAGAACTCGAAACTCCGACCTTTTTGCTCCAAAAGAAAAGCTCAGAACCTGGAACGTCGAGCTTTTTGCTTCAACCTCCGAGTTCTGAGCTTCAACGTTCGACCTCCGAGGTCAAATCCCCAGGCTTTTTACTGCACTGTTGTCCCCTGCGGTTCCACCTTCCGAGATTTCCGCGCAAACCGCTTACTCATCTCATCCGCCACCGCATCTAACCCTGCGCCTTTCCCGCTTGCCTTCGCAAAGTTATAGACCAGTAGCGCCGCTGCATAGGCATCGCTGCCCACCGCCAGCATCGTGTCGTCTACCAACTCCTGCAACTGCGTCAGCGATAGAAAAATGGGGTACAGCGATTCAAACAGCTCCACATCCCGCTTCATCTCGTCCAGGTCAAATGACCTGGGCAAAAAGTCGGGGTTCTGCCGTGCCACTTCCAACGCCTTGCCCACAAATGCTCGACTCTTATCGCCCATTTTCGGCAGCGATCGGCGTTCCTCTGTCGTCAAATCCAGCAAAAACGGTAGCTTTTCTTTGAGCGTAGCAATGGCTGCGAGTGCCGCATCACGATCAGTTTGGGTCAACGTTGCACTAATTTGATTGGTCATCATCAGTAGATTTTCCTGACGAAATTTACTGTTTTAGAGTGCCCAGAGAATTAGCGCCATTAACGGAACTGCGATCGCCTGTTAAACGGGTTCTCATCAAACATCCCATTTTTCGACTATGAGAAAGCGCCCTGACGTTCGATCGAACCCCAGGACGCTTTTCAGCTCTAATTTCAGCTCAAGAATCAGCAACGTCTCAGAAAGAAGCGTCGATCGCGAGGGAAATTAGATCGAGATGAAGTTGTTGGCGCTGAGGCTGCTTGCCTGGACACCCGATAGCACTGCCAGAGTTGCGCCTTGACGCTTGATCAGCGTGTCGTTTGCATTCAACTCAGTGCCTTGCACGATCGAGAGCCTATTAAAGCCCAAGCCTGCTGGTAGCCCGATCAGGTCAGTGCCGTTCTCAAAGTCGGCGATCGTCTGTGTACCACCCCTCGCAAGCGCAAAGATATCGGAACCTTCGCCGCCAAAGAGGAAGTTGTTGTCTTGACCGCCTCTCAAGAAGTCGTTGCCTGCACCGCCCTCAATATAGTCACTGCCCTGAGTACCCCGAAGGCGATCGTTGCCCTCGGTGCCCTCAAAGGATTGGACATTCAAACCAGCCAACCCAACCCGTGGGTCGAGGTTGAGGGGTTGCCCCAGTTGCAGCACGATGATCTCGTTGTTGTCGATCGCGGGTGGACGACCGACTGAGAACGGATAGTTGTTGTCGTTGGCAACCAGAATTGTGTTGGCATCAATCACCAGCACATCTTCAATGGTTTGGAACGGGAAGTTAAAGCTGGTGCTGCCGTCTTTGTTGAGATCATTGGGATCTTTGATGTCGAGCAGGTTCGCAATTTCCGTTTTAGCAACAAAGCCGTTCGCATCCTGCTGTGAGAAATCGACCTTGAAGATTTTCTTGAACTGAGCCGCACCCGCCTGGTTGTTATCGCGTTCGATGATCAGGTATTCATTGCTGTTGACGACAGTGATATCGCCGATCGCGTTGGCAGGATTTTCGAGCTGGTAGTAACCGACCAAGCCTTCGTATTGCTTGGTTGCCACGTCAAACTCATAGATTCGCAGTGCGCCTGCCGGATCGCCAACGACCGTGCCTTCCAGCAAGGGATATAGCGTGGACTTGTTGGGACTGATTGCCAGCCCTTCAAAGCCTCTGGAACCACCCAGGTTCGCCACGGCTGGCGGGGTGATGAAGGTGCTGCGGGCATCTTCGCCTGTGCCGGGGAAGTCGGTAAAGTAGCCGTCTACACCCAGTTCAATGAACTGCTTGAACTCAGCTAGTGGGTCGCCATTGTAGCTGTTTGGCAGGAAGAAGCTTTCGTTGCGGAAGGTGTAAGGATGCACCAGCAGACCTGCTTTGTGAGCGTCGGTCACGAGCGAGGTGGGGGTGCCTGTGATGCGATCGCCATCGCTAATTTGACCATCGCCATTCAGGTCATCGGGGAGCCCATCACTGTTGCGATCGACGGTTGCCAGGGGCACAATCCGCTGCTTGTTGGGGCCGATGCCCTGCGCGTAGGTGGCAATTTCTGCCAGCCCGGTTGGGGTAGACAGATCGGTGTAAGTGCGCGTGTCACCGCTCACCACAAAGTCGTAGGGGCGACCGGAACCGCCAAACAGTTGCACGATGGGAATGTCAATGCCTGCATTGGGCAGCAGCACGGCATTCAAGTCCTTCAGGTTGGCGACCTCAAAGGATTGAATGTAGATCCGCGATGGATCGGTGAAATTCTGCTTCACCAGGGTATCCACGAGCAACTGGCTGGTGTTGTAGCCCTGAGCCGCAAAGAAGGTGGGATGCTTGGTTTCGGGGTAGATGCCGATTTTGCGTCCGGTTTCGGCTTCCACTTGCTGCACTAGATCGATCACTTCGTCCAGCGTGGGTACTTTCAGCCCATCATTGTTGAAGTTAGTGCCGCGAATGGCAGGAATCCGCTCGATCGCGTTCACCGTTTTGATTTCTGCCAGGGTGAAGTCTTCCGCAAACCAGCCTCTGACCGAGACACCATCCAACACTTTGGTGGTAAGGCGGCTGGCAAACTCAGGACGCAGGTAAATGTCGGTGCTGGTGTCGTTGGTGTTAAGCGTCCCATCGGCGTTCAGCACGGCTAGCATTGGCTCGTGACGGGCAATCAAGATCCCATCTTTGGTAACAACTAAATCGGGTTCGATAAAGTCGGCACCGTCGGCGATCGCTTTCTTGTAAGCAGCCAGTGTGTGTTCGGGACGTTCGCCACTCGCGCCGCGATGTCCGATGACAATAGGCTGACTACCGCTCAAGGTATTGAACTCAGTGGTTGCCAGCACATCAGGATTTTGGGGCGATCGCACAAACGGACTCGTAATCTGATCGCGCACTAAATCGCCTGTACCAGGGAAATCGGTGAAGTAGCCATCAACACCCAGGTTGATAAACTGCTCAAACTCTTTAGCTGGATTGCCCTGGTAGTTAGAAGCCAGAAAGCGTCCTTCGTTGCGGAAGGTGTAAGGATGCACCAATAATCCAGCGGTATGGGCATCGGAAACCAGGCTGGTGGGAGCCAGAGTCACGCGATCGGCATCGTTGATCATGCCATCGTTGTTTAAATCGTCTGCGATGCCATCGTTGTTCTTGTCCACGTTCTTGACGGAGACAATCATCCGCTTCCAGGGACCGATGCCATCTGCATAAGTGGCAATTTCTGCCAAGCCTTCAGGCGTTTGCAAATCGGCGTAGGTGCGGGTGTCGCCTTGGACAGCGAAATCATAAGGACGTGCATTGACATCCTGATACAGCAGGTCGCCCGTCGCGTAATCGACATCGTAGGCATCCAGCAATTGCACCAGCGGAAGGTCGGTTTTGGTGTTCAGTTCCTTCAGGTTGGCAACTTCAAAGGATTGAATGAAGACGCGGCTGGGGTCGGTGAAGCCCGTTGCTTCGAGCGTTGCCAGCAGCGGTTCTTCCAGGGAGAGACCTAAAGTATCGTGATAGGTGGGGTGCTTGGTTTCGGGGTAGATGCCGAT